>CAZKDT010000233.1:0-5177 GCA_964551515.1 uncultured Desulfobacteraceae bacterium
TCAGTTGGCGGCTCAATATCACCATTTGATACACCAGAACTTATTGAGATGTTACTTTGTCTTTAATTAACAAGTTGATTTGTTTACATACCAGAAGATCGGTTGGAAACGCCATTTCTTTAGGCAACTCATCCGGGGGAAAAAATTTCGCTTTACTTGCATCGGAACCAGCCTCAAGTTTGCCGCCCGTACATGTCCCAAAAAACCATACCCCCACGGTTTGATTTTCCAGGTCATGGAAATTAGAATGAACTGCACAAACAGGCCCAACATTAACATCAATTCCGGTTTCTTCTTTGAACTCACGCTTAGCCGCTACCCGAATGTCTTCATCATATTCTACATGTCCACAGGGAATGCACCACATCCCTTCATAAGATCCGTTTCTTTTTACCAGGAGCAATTCATCATTCTTTAATAAAACAACCGCTACTCCGACGGTTGGATTTCTATAATGAGTCCACCCACACGGCTCACAATATAATCTTTTTTTATTGCCTTTCACCCTTGCCTTTAGTCCATGTCCGCAAAATGGACAGAATTTGAACTCCATAACTTTGCCCTTATGTTTTGTGAGACCTTTGCAAACCGACCCTTTTTGCTCAATTTCTGCGCCTGCCCCGTGGAATGCGTAGCCTGTTCCTCTGGGGTGATTAAAATTATCACCTTTCTTGAACTTAAACAAAAATTGACATTTTTCAAAGATCCCTTTGTTTTACCCTTGGGTTTCCATACTGTAGAGACATTTCCCTCACCACCCGGTTAATGATACCATGATTCCTGTTCAACTTTTTCCCTGTATTTTTTTAACACATACCGCTTTGGGAACGCTTTATTAGATAAATAGTTGAGCACACTGTCTATAAAAAAATTATATACTTCTCCAAACACGGTTTGTTTTTCACTTTCACTCACAAAAATTCGATCTCTTTTTTGTTCGAACAACACTTTTTCCCCGAGCACCTTTTTGATTTCACCCACACTATCCATGAATTGTTTTTCATCGTTAATCAATACCTCAACAACCGGTATCTCCATCCGAATAATTAATGATATCAGCCATCTATCCCCAACCAGCCGTCTTGAAGCATCATAGAAATTCAGCTGCATACCGTTGGTTAACTCCATGGTTTTTATTAATTTTTCTTTCATACAAGATCCTTGTTTTTTCACATTAAGTAGATATTAATTCCTAATAGACCCACTATCAATTCTTGATTTTTTTTGCATTAGTTTTGTTTATATTTTTATATGCAATATTTCAACAAATTATGTAGAGCTGGGTCAATAGAATCATTTCATACACTAGAACTCATTGACAAGTAATTTTTATATTTGCCACTCAATCGTTTTTATTGCTATAATCATATTCATAAAAACCTCGTTTTAACCTTTTGAAAAACGGCAGGAAGAATCAGATGAAATATTTACTCATTGATAACAGACTGTTTATTGATAACAGAAAAAAATTCGCCTCTAAACTCAAACCCAATTCCATTTCCGTATTGAATTCCAATGACATCATGCCCACCAGTGCAGATGGCGTAAGATCCTTTTTTCAAAACCCGGATATTTTCTATTTGAGCGGGATCGATCAAGAAGAGAGCATGTTGGTGATTTTTCCGGATGCCAGGGAAGAAAAACACAAAGAAATCCTGTTCGTTAAAGAAACCAATGAAAAAATTATAACATGGGAAGGGCGTAAATATTCCAAAGAAGAAGCCACGGCGGTATCCGGGATCAAAACCGTTTACTGGACCGGAGAATTCGAAAAAGTTTTCAGACCGCTGGTTCTTGAGTCTGACCGGATTTACTTGAACACAAACGAGCACCTGCGGGCGGATGTTACCGTGGAAACCAGAGATGCCCGTTTTTTAAAACAGTGCAAAAGATTATACCCGCTTCATAAATACGAAAGACTGGCTCCGATTATGCAGGACCTGCGGGCAGTCAAATCCCATATCGAATTAGAACTGATCAAACAAGCGTGCAAGATTACTGAAAATGCATTTCGAAGAGTGCTGGGCTTTATACGACCTGGGGTTTGGGAATTCGAGGTTGAGGCTGAAATTTACCATGAATTTTTAGCCAACCGATCCCGGGGACCGGCATATACACCGATTATTGCTTCAGGTCCGCATACCTGCATTCTGCATTATGTGCAAAACAACCGACAGTGCAAAGATGGCGATTTATTGCTTATGGATTTCGGTGCGGAATATGCTAACTATGCCTCCGATGTAACGCGTACGGTCCCGGTAAACGGTAAATTCACCGATCGTCAGAAAGAGGTTTACCAAGCGGTGTTACGGGTCCAAAAGGCAGCCGTTCAAATGCTCAAACCGGGAAATACCTTTGAAGAATACCAAAAAGAGGTCGGCCAAATTATGGAAAATGAGTTGATCGGTCTGGGCTTGCTCGATTCTGAAGCGGTAAAAAACCAAAACCCGGATTCTTTGCTCTATAAAAACTATTTTATGCACGGCATATCTCATCATCTGGGGCTGGACGTTCATGATTTGGGAAATAACTACGGGAAATTTGAACAAGGCATGGTGTTGACCTGTGAGCCAGGTATTTACATCAAAGAAGAGAATATTGGCATTCGACTTGAAAACGACATCCTACTATACAAAGACGGTCCTGTGGATCTCACAGGAAATATTGCCATTGAAGCAGAAGAGATTGAAGATTTGATGAATGCATAAAAAAGTAACTTCTCAATAAGAGTCTGATAAAAATCATCTTTCAAGAGACATAAATCGCGCCTACAAGAAACTTGTTGAACAATGGTTTGTTTATCTAAAACACCTCAAAAAGCAGTATCCATATCTTTACTCCCTGGCAGTAAGGAAAAACCCTTTCAATCCCAATGCAAATCCGGTTGTTCTGTCTTCAGGAGAGGGGTGATTAAAACTATAACATAAAAAAATGCATGGCAGATGATTTTATAGACCAAAAGCCGGGAAATATATGTGCCATCTCTGAATCTTATAAAAATGAATTTCGATTATCTTAAGATAAAAAATCGTGGAACTGAAAAAGACAAAGTAAAAATGAGGTCATTGCTTGTTGTGTCGTGATATTAATAAGGGACTTTTCTCGAGAATTCTTTTTTTTTCTTCGTCCCGACAAATAACCTGTCCCTCATTGTTTATCAGTGTGTCGTCGTCGATAACAAGAAGTCCCAAATTCTTCATTACATCCCGTTTATATTCATACCGGCATTTCATTTTTTCCAATTTATATTTCATGAAGATCCAAATAAATCCGAAAACGGTAGCAACGGCAAAAACCACCCCCGAGATAATAAAAACATAGTAAATGGCTTTCCCCCCTATTTCTCTTGATAATACGATAAAGCTGTCCAACTTGGAAAAGATTATCGTACCCACACCTAATAACAGTAGGCCCAGCAGAAAGGGTGCCTGACGGATACAACTCATAAGCAGATTAAAATTATTCAAATATTTGTTTTTCTCATAACTGTTTTCGGTTAATATGGTGCTGTGGGTTTGGGGATTGGGGTTGCCAAAGAGAAATAGATTAAAGGCAGTTACAAAGACACCTAAAAGAAATGTTATGGCGATGGGTATCAAGAAAGATGCAAGAAAATAATATTTCCATGGAAAAGGAATATTAATCGGTTTAAGTTGCAAAAGAAAAAAAAGAAAAAAAATTATGACTTCAAGAAAAAAAATCAAGCCTATGTAAAATTTTATAAATCGTTTTAATTCAATATTATTAAAAAGAGTGGCTATGCCTATAGATTTATTTTTATCTTGTTCAGACATTGACTCCTCCGGTATCATTACGTCTCATTTTATAGATTTAAAGGTATCTATTAACAAAAAATTAAAAGGACAGCAATAAGATATCAATAAATTTAGACAGATCTTAATATCTCTCAAAAACAATTTTATCTCTTTCGAAAAAAAAGTTAATCCAGATTTTAGGTGGAATTAACAGGTTAACTTCACGGAGGTTTTATATTGTGATTCATTTACTTATATTGTTACGTTTTATTTTGTTGGCAATTAGCACATTGTTGTTAATTATCGTTCTTATAAAATTAAAAGCTAATGGAAACTCAGGCATCGAGCAGGCGGTTCGAGAGGAACTGCGTTTCGGTCGTGAAGAATCAGCCCAGGCTGCGAGGGATCTCAGAGAAGAAGTATCTGCAGGTCAGAAGTTGTCCATGGACACGATGGTAAGAACTATTAGTGAAATGAGCAAATCACAAAATGACCAATTCGAATTAATCGCAAGACTAATTAAGGAACTGACTGAGTCGAACAGGGTGGAAATCGAAAAACTGCGAAACTCAGTTGACACACAATTAAAACATCTTCAAGAGAGCAATGAGAAAAAACTCGACCAGATGCGAGAAACAGTTGACGAAAAACTGCAAAGCACACTTGAAAAGCGACTCGGCGAATCCTTCAAGCTTGTCAGCGAACGCCTTGAAGCTGTTCAGCACGGCCTTGGAGAGATGCAGAGTCTGGCAACAGGTGTCGGTGACCTTAAAAAGGTACTCACCAACGTTAAAGCGCGGGGAACCTGGGGAGAAGTCCAACTGGGCGCAATTTTAGAGCAGATTTTGAGCCCGGATCAATACGACAAAAACGTACGTACCCGGATAAATTCTCAGGAAAGTGTTGAGTACGCCATTCGGCTGCCCGGCCAAGACGATGAACCTGAATCTTGCGTCTGGCTGCCCATTGACTCAAAGTTTCCTCAGGAAGACTATCTGAGGCTTATAGAGGCCGCCGATACCGCTGACGTAGATGTTGTACAAAAAGGGACTGCAGCGCTCCTCCGCTCGGTTCACAGCTCTGCAAAAGAAATCCGGGATAAGTATCTCAATCCTCCGGCCACCACAGACTTTGCAATTATGTTTCTGCCAACGGAGGGCCTTTATGCAGAAGTCCTTCGCCAACCGGGCCAGGTCGAAAAGATTCAGCAGGATTACCGTATTGTTGTTGCCGGGCCAACCACGCTTTCGGCGATTCTGAGTAGTTTACGTATTGGCTTTCGCACATTGGCCATTGAGAAGCGATCCAGTGAGGTTTGGAAAGTCCTAGCCGCGGTCAAGACGGAATTCGGAAAATTCGGCCATATTCTAAAAACGGTAAAAAGGCAGTTAAATACGGCTTCTAACACCATAGATCAGACCG
>CAZKDT010000234.1:0-5167 GCA_964551515.1 uncultured Desulfobacteraceae bacterium
GGAAAAAGGCAAATTGAGAAAGATTGGCGGTGAAGCATATTTATCGAGGATTATTAAAAATGGAGAAGTTGAACAAGATGTCGAGTATTATGCAAAAATAGTTCGTGATAAGGCTTGTTTGCGCCGGATAATTGAAATGTCTAATAAAATTCTTAAACGTTGTAAAGATGAGGATAATGTTGACGATATTCTTGATTTTGTAGAAGATTCTGTTTTTGAAATATTAGAAACCAAAATTAAACCCAAATATTATTATCATATCGGCAAATTAATTGAAAAAAGTATTGATATACTGGAAGAATGCGAGAGGGACAAAAGCAAGGTAAAAGAAATGCCGGCTGGCGTTAATCTATTAGAGAACGTAATGCCTGGAATAGAAAAACCAGGCTTTTATGCCTTTTATGTGCACCCAAGAATAGGAAAAACAAATTATATCCTTTCTATTGTAGAAGATGCAGCGGTTGTCAAAAATATTCCTGTTGCCATATTGTCACTTGACACGCCTAAGGAACAACTTTCAATGTGGTTGCTTCTGTATAAGGCAGGTGTTGAACTATCTCGCCAAAAGCAGGTCTTTTTAAAAAAAGATGATTGGATTGAACTTGTATCTGCTGCAGGAGATTTGTGTTCCGCTCCGATATACATTGATGATTCATCCGATATTATGCTTCGTGAAATAATACAAAAGGCGCATAGTTTCAAAAAAGATATCGATACTGGAATTATCATAATCGATCATTTTGAACTCATAAATGCGCATTCTTCATCGGAAGATACGAACCATGATTTTGTGAAATCCATGAAATCTTTAAAAGTTTTAGCCAAAGATCTTGATATGGCTATTGTAACATTTTTAAATAAATTTAGCACATTGGATATTCTGAAATATCATGTGGATACGGTAGCACTTATATCCGGTGATAAAAAAATATTCCATACCAACAGATCCAGAGAAAATACATGAAAATAATTGACGACAATCAGAAGTGCTCGATCCTAGTGGAAATCGCCAAAAGTTTATTACAAGGCAAATTAAAAGGAAAATCGGTTGAAGATTTGTGGAAGGTAGAAGAAGATGAGGAACTGAAACGATTATGCTATTATGAAGACCCTGCTCTTGTTATTGCCATATGTATAAGATTAAAGGAGAGAGAGAAAGAACTGAAAAATCTGAATTAAAAATGGGAGGAAGCATATGAGAAAAAATCGGACAATAGTATCTGAAGCTGTTGAAGATTACCAGTTTTATAAACAAGTTTTACCTGTAGTTGAAACAGCTTCAAGACTACTAAAAAAATACGGAACAACATCTAATATTCCTATTAGAAAGCTTCAAAATTCTAATTTTGAAGATGCTTTTCTCTTGGCGTTTTGTGAGATAATAGAAGTAGAAAGAAATAAATTAATCTAAAACTGATGACGAACAGTGAAATCAATCCGGAAAATGAAAAAAATATCTGAATAACGCTGTGAACATCCTCGACCGTATGTCATGTTGAAAACTTGGGGGAAAGCATGAAAAATAAAAACGAGCAGGGAAATTGCATTCCCTGCAAGGAAGTTGAAAAGGCTCTTGAAGAACTCGAAAATATCGTAAGGGAAAAAGTTGATGAAATTGATGCCGGAATCAATTCTGAAAAATAGAGCGCTCCGGAATATTACATCAGTGATATGAAGGGTTTTTCTCGTGGAGTGAGTATAATGGGCAATACGGCTGTAAATTTTTTACGAAAACGGCTGCTCGAAAATACGTAAATGGTAGATCCGGTAAAAGGACGGGGTTGAGATGAAAAAAAATATAACTGCTTTTGTTTGGATTCTGATATTCCTTAATTTTTATTACATTGAACCTTCCCATGCTCAAAAGAAAACATTCACCTGCACGGTTAAACAATCCTATGGAGGAAGCCTCCGGCTCCCATTCGATACAGCATTAATTTTTGCAAATGCAAAAGCCAGGCGCAAGGTGCAAAAAAAAGCTGCTGTGTATTGGAAAAGCTTACTGGTCGGAAAAAATAGAGAAGTTTCCATGGCTGAATTAATTGCTCTGGTTAAAGGAATTTTTCAAAAAGAAACCTCATTAAAGACAAAAAAGCCCCCTGCAGATGGTTACCGAATTACAGTTTTTGCAAAGATTGAATATGATGATAGCGTTATTGAAAGTCGAGTTCGGAAGTTCAACAAAAATCATTTCATGTTTAATAGATTCATGGAAAGTCAGCAACGTGAAAAAGAATTGATAGACAATTTAAGCAAAATAGAAGAGCGGTACTCCAAAGAGAATTTTTTAAGCTTGCTTGTACATAAACAGAGGAAAAAATTCTTCCAAAATGAATTTCACAGGATTGATAGGCAATTGAAAGCCGTCGAGTTAAATGAAAAAGCCCTTTATTTGTTTCCAAACTATGAAAATACAATCGATTATTGGGCAAATTTGGCTCTGGCTAGAAAATTTATGTCCAAGGCTATTCAATTGGATCCGAATTATGCCCGATACTACTATTTTCGAGGAGTGATTTACGGGAAAGAACTTTTTGACGACAGCGCTCTCGAAGATTTTAGCCAAGCTATACGGCTTGATCCCAATTACGCTGATCCATATGATAGCCGGGCGTTCATCCACAGCTTTTCACAACAGTACGATCTTGCGCGGTCTGATGCCAAACGGGCCTGTGAATTAGGGAGCTGCACTGCGAAAAGTCTTTTTAAGGCGTTGGATATTTGTGGAGAATGAGCATATTTTTAATGTGTTGATGAAGAACAATTTCCTGTTCTGTTTCGTCAACCCTGTCCATGCGCCGGTATAACCCCAAGACAGCGGCGCTGATGCTGGATTAGGTGACCCCGGGGAGCAAGCGGGTAAAGTGAATTCATCGGTTCAGGGTTGAGAAAAGGAAAAAAAGGGCTCTAATCCAGGATCAACCGTTGAGCGTGGCGCCAGGATAACACCTGTGTGTGAGAGCGTTCCTGAGATTCATCGCCGCCATACACAACGTGGCTTCGAATACGGCGAGTCTGACCCGCACCTTTCATGCGATCAGAGAAGCGCTTGAGGTTCTTGAAAAAGTCCGCAGTTGTGGTGGCGCCCGATTTGATCTCGACGGCATCCAGTCCTTCGCCCTGTTCAATAAGCAGGTCGATTTCAAGCCCACGTGTCTCCCGATAATGAAACAAACTGGGTTGCACGCCGCTGTGCACGCTGGCCTTGTAGATTTCGGAGATGACCCAGCTTTCGAAGATTGCACCACGCAGAGGGTGGAGGCGAAGTTGGTCTGGTTCGCGGATACCCAACAGGTAACACGCCAGTCCGCTGTCGAAGAAATGCAGCTTGGGTGCTTTGACGATCTGCTTTCGAATGTTGGCGTGCCAGGCCGGCAGGCGATGGATGATGTAGCTGGTTTCCAGTACGGACAGCCAGGCACGAACGGTATTGTGCGACACTCCTGCATCGCTGCCGAGCTTGGACAGATTGATCTCCTGTGCCGTACGACCGGCACAGAGTTTAAGGAAACGGGAAAAGGCATGGAGGTCTCCGACATTGATGACCTGGCGGACGTCGCGTTGTACGTAAGTGGCGGTGTAATCCGCTAACCATTGATGGGCCGGGATGTTGCGGTCATAGATTCTTGGATAAGCTCCTTGCCAGAGCACTGAGAACAAGTCGGCCGGTACGGTTGGGAATGAGCGCAGTTCCTCCAGGCTGGGTGGCAGCAACACTAGAATGCCGCAGCGACCCGCCAGCGATTGGGAAATGGATTGAGACAAGCCAAAGTGCTGTGATCCGGTCAGGATAAACCGGCCCGAATCCGGGCGTGCGTCAATATCGCTTTGCAAGTAATTGAACAGTCCAGAGGCGTGCTGGATTTCATCAATGATTGCGCCATCAGCGTACTCCGCCAGGAATCCCCGTGGATCGCTGAGCGCGAACTCGCGGGTGTCCAATGCTTCCAGAGACACATAGCGCTTGCCGGGAAACGCGATCTGACAAAGGGTGGTCTTGCCCGACTGCCGTGGGCCAGTGACCAAGACCGATGGGTAATAGCTTGTTAGTTCACGCAGCTTTTTTTCCAGGGTACGAGGGATCATGTCGTTTAAATTATCACGATTTGCATAATCTGTCAATCGCAATTACAAATTATTAAGGATTCGATTCCTTTTTTGAGATTCTTATTTTAAAATCCCCCATTTTTAGCCCTTTATGGGGGATGTGCCGCCTTACAGATTTTTAAACTCATTCCAACGTGAACACGTTTCTCCTATAAAGATATCATTAAATTTAACAGGGCATGGCAAATCGATTCTATGCCAGGAGGATGCCACGTTTTGGCACAAAAGTTTGCCATTTCTCAGTCGGCAATAAGTATGGCGGTTAAACGAGGTGAGGAATATATGGGACGTCCATAATTAAGTAAATAACTTATTTATGTAATTGGTATTTATGCTTTTTTACGATCTTTTCACCCCGACTTACGGCGTATCCTACTCCCGGCTGACTCATTTCCAATCGTTTGGCTATTTCCGTACAGGTCATCCCAATTTCTCGAACAGCCCAGTAACACAACAAATCCCTTGCGTTAACTTGGACTTTCCGCCGGCCCTCTCGAAGCTTTCGGTATTTAAAAAACGCATACTTGTATTTTGGTAAAAATTAGATAAAATAATGGTATCTTATCATCAAAAAAAAACAGGAATAACGGGATAAAGAGTATGACCAATAAATTTCATGATACATCCCCTCATATTCAGAAAATCTTGATTGCAGGCTACCGTCGGATGTCTCCGCAACAAAAGCTTAAACGCGTGAGCGAACTGACAAAATCCGTACAACAACTCGCCCTATCCCGTATTCGAAAGCAGTATGGCAGGATGTCAGAACGAGAACAACGTCTTCGATTAGCTGCCTTGTGGTTAGATCGCGAGACCATGATTCGGGTCTTTCATTGGGATCCTCGGGAAAAAGGATATTAACATGATTCTTTCAGAACCTCTCCAGATTATGCAACTACTTGCCGGGGAATTTGAACGTTTAGATATTGCCTGAACGAAAACTGTCTTTTTCGCCAATATCTGCGTCAGACTCAAATTTTAATCCTCGAAATACTCAATGTATGTCTGTGGTTAAAATTTTCGTCTTCCCCTCCGGGGCGTAGGCCCTACGGGCCGGAGG
>CAZKDT010000235.1:0-5165 GCA_964551515.1 uncultured Desulfobacteraceae bacterium
AACCGTTTTTTTGGCTTTATTTTTAAAAAGAAGATAACCATTGTTTTTGCCGTAAACAAACAAATCTTTTGTAATTTCTACATCAACCTTACAGTAATCGATAATCTCACGTATCCGTCCCTGTTTCCACCAGCGCAGGGCCTGAAGACCGTCTGCAGTCTTTTCTTTACCCAGTGTCACTCTGGCAAGGTGGTCCAAAGACAGTCTGTAACCCAAACGATTATGCACCTCTTCAAGAATATCAAGAGTCGGGAGTTTCTTGAAATGAAAATCCGAATAACCGGAAAGCACTCGAAAATCAAACCGTATGATGTTGAAACCGATAACCAGATCGACTTTTTTAAGATGATCGATGAGCAAAGGAACCTGATCATGCAAAAACTCAACATATTCATCTTTCTTTGAATCATAAAGCACCACACAACTGATCCCCATTAAATCAGCCCGGTTCCAACCGCCCACTTCCTGTGCGGAACGCTGAGTCTCTATGTCCAGCACCCCAAAGTGGATATTTTGATTGGTTTTTTTTGCCTCAATTTTCTCCGGATTTGGTTTTGCAACGGCGCTTTTTCGAAATCCTCGGGTTACGGTTTCGCATCTTTCTTGCATCCGGGTTTTTACATTCCCCCCCCTTATGATTTTTTCAAGAATGGATCTTGCAGCAGCTTTATCAATGGGTCTATTGCCGGAACCGCATTTTGGTGAATGCACGCAGGAAGGACAACCCGATTCACAGGGACATGCGCTGATCGCCCCAAGGGCGCTTTCAAGAAGTTTCTCGGCCTGCTTAAATGCGTATCTGCTCAGCCCTGCCCCGCCCGGAACGCCGTCATAAATAAACACCGCAGCGCCGCCGATTTGGGGATGAAACGGTGTGGAAATACCGCCGAGATCATTACGATCCGCCATTACCAGAAGCGGAAAAATACCAATGGCCGCATGTTCAATGGCATGAATTCCTCCCATAAAATGCAAATATTTTTCTTCGGCTTGTCTTTGAATCTCAAGGGAAATTTTAAACCACAACCCATCGGTCTCGAAAATAAGGGGAGGAAGATCCAAGGGCACAATCCCCAACTTTTTTCTGGCATGTATTCGCCATTTTTCATATCCGGTTACCTGATCTGTAACTTTAAGCCGTCCTGTATAACCTATTGTATCGCATACCCTTTTTTGTTCATATATATCCAGTATCTCAGTATTTTTATGGGATCTTACCCGGGTGTAATAATCGACTCTGGCTCCGGAGACTTTTACGGTTCTTGTATCCGGATCAAGAGTATCCACAAGAAACGTGTCCCCTTTATGAAGATAAATGGCTCCCGGATGGGTCTCCTTGAAAGCCCTGAACCCATCGACCTCTCCCTTGCTCTGTCCGGTTTTGCTGCTGACAATAGTATACTGGCTGCCCGTTCCCCTGAGATTCACATGCCTGTGGGGTGCCCGGCGGCTGGAATAGATCTCTTTACCGTCTTTGCTCCGTAGTAGTTTACCTTTAAACTCCAGGTTCAAAGCTGTTTTATTGACGGTTTCATGAGCCATGAACGGTTCATCAAGCTTTAGGGGCAGTTCCGCGGCCGCGCATATTAGGTGTTTTGACAGAATATTCGGATTGTAAGGATTTACCACCGCCGCTTCAGGCTCCTGTTTAATAAATTCTTTGGGATGACGCATGAAATACTGGTCCAGGGCATCTTCCCCGGCGATAAGAACCAGCGCGGAATCCTGTCCGCTGCGCCCTACCCTGCCACCTCTTTGCCATGTGGCCACAACAGAACCGGGATATCCAACCAGCAGACAAAGATCCAGATCGCCAATATCGATACCCAGCTCCAGCGCGCTGGTGGATATCACCGCCAAAAGCTCACCCTTGGCAAGTCGTGCTTCGATTTCCCTTCGTTCTTCAGGAAGAAATCCTGCACGGTAAGCGCTGATACGGTCGGCAAAGGCCCCGGATTGACTCCCCGCCCATATGGCAATCAACTCTGTCAGTTTTCTGGACTGGGTATATACAATGGTTCGCAACCCGCGATGAAGTGCTGCTTTGAGCAAAAGTATGGCGGTCTGGGCCGGCCCTTGAACCGGATTCATAAATACAAGATGCTTTGCGCCCATGGGCGCACCGCTTTTTGTGATGGTATCCACGGTAAGCCCTGTAAGTTGTTGGGCTAGCTGGGAGGGATTGGACACCGTGGCGGAGCAAAAAACAAATGTTGGATCCGCTCTGTAAAAGGAGCATATCCTTCTGAGCCGCCGTAACACTTGGGCCATATGCGACCCCATGATTCCCCGGTACGTATGAACCTCATCCACCACCACCATATCAAGGCCAGAAAAAAAATCAGCCCATTTATGGTGATGGGCAAGGAGTGACAGGTGAATCATCTCAGGATTTGTTAACAGAATATTGGGTGGCGCCTCCCGTATTCGTTTGCGATGCCAGGCCGTAGTGTCTCCGTCATAAATCTCAATTGTAGGTTCTTTCATGAGCCCGTGGGTTTCCGCCATTTCTTTAAACGTACGCATTTGATCCTGAGCAAGCGCTTTTAAAGGGAAAATATAAAGGGCTTTTGATTCCGGATTTTTCAACATATTTTCGAGCACGGGAAGATTGTAAATAAGGGTTTTTCCGCTGGCGGTAGGCGTCGCCACAACAAGATGCCGGCCGGATCTTATCAAATCAACGGCATCTGCCTGGTGCTGGTAGAGACCATGAATTCCGGCTGATTTTATAATAGTTTTTATTTGTTCCGGCCATGGTTTCCCGGGTTTTGACAGGATAGGAGGATGGTCGGGGATCACCATATGATGAACCACCTGATCCCCAAGACGTTCCGAAGCCATCAGCGATTGCACATATTCTTTTATGCCTTTTTCTTTTATGCCTTTTGTGTTATGCATAAATTAGAAGAGTTTCTCCCATCTTGTTTTATTTACTTGAAAATTTAAAAATCTGGCTGTATTATATAGTAAATATTACGCAATTCGAACAAACTGGAACAAAGCAATATTTACCACCAAGACACAAAGGATTTTTTTTGTTATTCGTTCTTAGTGTCTTGGTGCCTTTGTGGCGATAAGAAAAAAGTTTTGCCACAAAATGCACATAAATTATTACTAAGGAACTAACGCCATATCGCATGACACAACCCCCTTTGCAAGAGAAAGTAGTAACAGGTTATACGAAACAGATAGTTGAAGGTATTCCTCCACTCAGGGAGGCAACTGGTTACCCCACAATTTTTCCCCAGGATCTATATATATCATGGTAAATCAAGTTGTTTTATTGTTTATTTTACTGTTTCTATCGGGCTTTTTTTCTTCTGCGGAAACCGCTTTATTCTCCATAAGCAAAACAAAAGTCAGGCACATTGCCAAGAAAAAAGAAAAGTCTTTTCAGCTTATTAAGCGTATGAAGGACGATCCTCACCGGCTTCTTTCTTCCGTTTTGATCGGTAACAATCTGGTGAATGTGGGCGCTGCGGCCCTGGCAACGTCTCTAACAATTAATATGTTTCCAAGTTATGCAGTGGGTATTTCCACGGGAATTATGACGTTTCTCATTTTGGTTTTCGGTGAGGTAATACCCAAATCCTTTGCCACGCGGAATAATATTTTGATCGCAAGAGTGACCATATATCCCATATATTGGTGCTCCATTTTATTTTACCCCATTATTATCTTCTTGAATTTTATACCCATGCTGACCGGTAAAATCAAGAAAACGCCCACCGTGACGGAAGAAGAATTGATGACCTTCGTTGAAGTGGTTGAAGAAGAAGGAGAAATCAAAGAGGAAGAAAAGAGACTGATACACAGAATTTTTGAATTCGATGATACCAGCACTTCTGAAATCATGACGCCGAGAACAGACATGTTTGTTATTGAAGCCGATGAAAAACTGGTTTTAGAAGATATCGTTAAATCTGGTTTTACAAGAATTCCGGTAATTGAGAATGATCTTGATCATGTTATCGGCATTATAAATATAAAAGATCTGTTTTTACATAAAATAACATCAGACAGCCATATCGATGTCCGCAAAATCATGACAAAACCGTATTTTGTCCCGGAAAATAAAAAATTAGACCGGCTGCTTCATCAATTCAAAATAAGAAAACATCACATGGCCATTGTTATTGATGAATACGGAGGGGTGTCCGGATTGATAACCTTAGAAGACGCACTTGAAGAAATTGTGGGAGAGATCATTGATGAAACCGATAAGGAAGAACCCCATATTGTCAAGCAAAAGGGCAAGGAATGGAAGCTTATGGGAATGGCCGATATCGATGAGGTCAATGAAATCATAGGGATGGATATCCCGGACTCAAAGGATTACGATACGTTTTCCGGATATGTTCTAAATACAATCGGAAGAATTCCTATGGAAAAGGAAAAAATAACCATTGGAACATATATTGTTACCGTGGAAGAAATGGACGGAAATAGAGTAAAAAAATACAGTATCAAACAGCAATCATAAAATTTGATCGGATAATTAGCGGATCTATTTATCTTTTGCGCTGACATCATCTTTCATCCAGCACCTTCCGAAACACCTTGGCCAATATGAGTCTGTTAAGCGGTTTCTCGATGTATTGACGAATTCCAATCTGCTTGGCTTTTTCTTAATCGATCTTTTCATTGAAGCCGGTGTTTAAAATAATCGGCATATCCGATCGAATTTTCAGAATTTCTTGCACCAGTTGGTCTCCGGTCATCTTAGGCATGGTCATATCGGTGATTACCAGGTCAAATTGATCAGGATTGGCACGGAATAATTCCAGGGCTTCGACAGGATTTAGTTTGTCCTGAGAAACCTGATCCTTTGGGCCTCCGGCTCCGCTTCTCTCCGAGGCGTAGGATCGTGCCTTTACGAGCCGGAGGCCAGCCCGTAGGGCTTACAGGCCGGCTTCCGGCTCGTAGAGCCTACAGCTCGGAGAGAGGGTAGAGTCTACAGCTCGGATAGAGGATAGAGCCTACGCCTTGGAAGAGCCAGGTCAGAGTTTTCCGGCTCTGCCTTGGAGTTTGGTGTTTAAAATCACAAATCCCAAGCACCAAATTTGATTCCGACCGGATGGTGAGAGTCAACTCGCTGACAATACTTTTCAGACATCATAGTAAATGACATTTTTTCTCAATTTAGATTGTGCATCTATTTT
>CAZKDT010000236.1:0-5160 GCA_964551515.1 uncultured Desulfobacteraceae bacterium
CCGGCGGATAGCCGATGATTACAAAATTTGCACGCCTTGAATTTGAACTTTTTACTAGTTCATCAATTATGATAAATCCATAAAAAGGCGAATTCATCAATATTGTTTGAACACAATTATTTTGTTGATTGTTTTGGCGATAGGACCATAATCATTGTGCGACCTTCAAATTTGGGCGGTTGTTCAACCGATGAAACTTCTTCAGTTTCCTGAACAACTCTTTCGAGCAAATCTCGTGCCAACTTAGAAAGCGTAATCTCACGTCCTCTGAAAATAACAGTTACCTTGACCTTGTCCTTTTTTTCAATGAATTTTTTGATATGGTTGATTTTGGTCTTAAGATCGTGTTCGCCGGTTTTTGGACGTAATTTTATTTCCTTTAGCTGAAATGTAGTCTGTTTCTTTTTTGCTTCCTGTCTCTTTTTGGTCAGTTCATATTTATACCGCCCGTAATCCATTATTTTGCAGACAGGAGGATTGGCGTTGGGAGAAATTTCCACCAGGTCAAGACCAAAATCATTAGCAACAGCGATTGCCTTGTAAGTAGGGATAACTCCAATCTGATTGCCGTCAGGATCTATTACCCGGACCTCTTTTGCCCTTATATTTCTATTAATATTAATTCTGCTTGATCTGTTCGTCCTGTTTGTACGTCTTGGTATAGCTATGCCTTCACCTCCTGAGCCATTAATTATTGCCAGTACTTCAAATATGGAATTACCAAACAACCTATTAATGCTTATTCCACATTATGAACTATCAACCTAAATCGAATCTTGAAATATATAACAAAACTAATAAATGCAAGCAAAAAATGCAAGTGAATAAATCTGAATATAAAATCACAAAGCGAAGTTATGCAACGTCTGGTTACAGACTTAAAAAAACTCCCCATTATGTTTATGATCCATTGGGCTCGTAAAATTTCCAAAATGGTTTTACTGGCTGAGAGTATATTCGGCTAAAAGGCTTCCACGCCAGTAAGAATTTTTCGGATTTTTAAAAAAACCCTTAAAAAGTTTCAGGCTCTCTTTGCGCAAAATGCTCGACACAATTGAAATTCGACAGTCTTTATAAAGCGGAGCCAGTTTTGTTAAATCACAATTTATGGCTCCCCCCATTATGTCTTCATAGGCATAAACGATTTCATTGATACCGCTTAGAATCATTGCACCCAGGCACATCATACAGGGTTCCAGAGTTGTAAAAAGAACGACTTTATTTTTGTCGGTATTTATTTTTAAATCGGTAAGTTGCTTTAATGCTATAATTTCAGCATGGTCAATTTCATTTGGAAAATTTCCCGATGTGCCTTTTCTGAAACCGGCTGCCAAGATCCTGTCCTGACATACAATTATACAGCCTACCGGGAATTCCCCCACAGACAGAGCTTTTTCTGCCTCTTCCAGTGCCTTACCCATGAAGTATTCATAGTCCATATTGTTTCTGTGAACTTTTTGGTTCCAGTGTAAAGAGATTATCCTTTTGGCGTGGTTTTTACAATCTGCATGTGCTTTCATCACACATACAGCTTCCATTGATCTCGAAAGCATAAATAATTTTAGATTCCATTTCAGCCTGTTTGGTTGAGATAGGATCAAAATGCATATTAGCAACTTTGTCAATAAGATCTGTTTTGGCGGGTATAGATTCAAGGCCAATTGAAATAACCTTACCGGTCACTCCCTCGAGAATGTTTGCATCCTCACCATTTGTTACAACCACCATCGGCACCTGGTAAGGGGCCACAAGTCTCGATGCAGCCAGCGCAGGACGATGCCGGGTTACCAGAGAACCGGGACCATATTTTATAATAATACAGATTTTGCCTGCAATTGTAATGGTATAGTCAACCTTTAAAACAGCCTTCTTTTTTGCGGCGCTTATAAGAAGGCTGTGGCCAGGTTCAATCTCCTTTTTAAGATAACCTTTATGCTCTACAAGAAGGTGAGCCAGTTTCTGTCTGTATCTTTCGTCATGGGTGTCCTGGATTGTTTCACCGGTAATATAATCGACCAGTTCGCCGAGTATGAGATGATGACCTTGTGTATTTTTCAACGTTTTCAAACTCCTCTAAGCCGGATAAACCGGAAAAAAAGCTAACGTCTCAACAAGTTCCGGTACCAAAATAATTACATAAACGATTTTTTAAAGCTACCCGAACTTATTGAAAACTTACAATAAAATGTAACTTCACAATAAGTTCTGGTGTATTAAATGGTGATATTGAGCCGAATCCATAATTTATTGAAATGTTACAATAAAAGGTTGCAAGTTACTAACATTATTTGTTTTTGGTGCTTGTGTATTGGTTTTTCCTCAGAAAATACATAAAATTCAGTTAAACTAATAAAAACATAAAACAAGATTTTCAGGATGTAAAGTTTCAAATATTCCTTTACAATTCATTTTTCCTGTGAATAATTGTTATCATATGAATATCCGTGAAGAATTTGAAAAACGTGAAAAAGGTTTTATATCTCCATTCGGTTGTTTAAGCAACAAATCTCGGGGGCGCATGAAAAAGGAACCCCCTTGTCCTATCCGAACCGCTTTTCAGGTGGACAGGGATCGGATTGTATATTCCAATGCCTTCAGACGGTTAAAGTATAAAACCCAGGTTTTTTTGTCTCCTTTGGGCGACGAGTACCGAACCCGTCTTACCCATACACTTGAAGTGTCTGAAATAGCAAGAACGATAGCACGCGCCATGCGTCTTAACGAGGATCTGACCGAAGCTATAGCCTTAGGCCATGACTTGGGGCATACCCCATTTGGCCATGGCGGTGAGACCATTCTGCAAGAAATTTATTCGCCGGATTTCTCACATAACAAACAGAGTCTGCGTGTTATTGATGTACTGGAAAAAAACGGTGAGGGGCTAAATCTTACCCATGAGGTTCGAGACGGAATTTTAAAGCATTCCAAGGGGTATGGAAATATTATTCCGGATGATCCCGATGAACAGGCCTTTACTATTGAGGGAAATGTCGTCCGTATTGCCGATATTATGGCATATCTTAATCATGATCTGGACGATGCCATCCGAAGCGGTGTTATAAACCAAAGTCAAGTTCCTGATTCATGTGTTAAAATTCTTGGACGTACGCATTCCGAACGTGCCAATACAATGATAAAGGATCTTGTATTCTCAGCCAAAGTAAGCGATGGCAAACTCTGTTTACAAATGAGTGATAATGTTTATTCCACCATGACCCAACTCAGGGAATTTCTTTATGAAAAAGTGTATCGTTCACCACAGGTCCATGGAGAATTTATCAAGGCCAAAAAGATTCTGTCCGAGCTTTACGTATATTGTTTGGAAAACAAAAAAATGTTTCAAAGAGAACTTAAAGCCATGCAGATGGAATCGTGCAATCATGATAACCAACCCAAAGAGAGAATTGTTTGCGATTTCATTGCAAGCATGACAGACCGATATGCTCTCAATCTTTACTCAAAAATCTTTTTCCCTTCGCCTCAGTTTTAGTCTGAACAATTTTTATGTTCAAACATTTTACGATGCAACTATGAAATCACTGCCAAAAATGCTGCGAATGCTGCCGAAAATTGATCGCAAAACCTATGCATCTTTTCTTGAGCGATTAAAAATAATTTATTTTGCTATGGATAAAAAATATCAGGAAGCTGCTGATTATTATAATTTTCATTGTACCGGCTGCGACGACAGTTGCTGTTTTACCCGCTTCTATCATCATACTCTTTTGGAATACCTATATATCATGGAAGGGTACCATACCCTTGTCGATGAAAAGAAGGTTGACGTGAAATACGGGGCTTTGGAAATTTGCCGGAAAACCCGTGAAGCCGATGAAAAAGGGGCTCCTGTCAGGTTGATGTGCCCTTTTAATGTTAAAAATTTGTGTCTGATTTATACGTACCGGCCAATGATATGCAGATTGCATGGTATTCCCCACGTACTTCAGAGGCCCGGTCAAAGGGTGTTGTATGCTTCCGGGTGCGAAGTTTTTACCGAACAGTGTCAAGGAAAAGGGCGTTTTGAATTTGACCGGACACCTTTTTACATAAAGATGGCCGAACTGGAAAAGAAGCTGAAACAGGCGGTCGGTATGACCCAAAAAATAAAAATGACGGTGGCACAGATGGTAACAACCTTTTAAGGCTTTAATTTTAATCACGATATATCATATATACCCTATGAAATATATAGAAATAGAAGATATAAACGAACTGCCCGGAAAATTAATTAAAGAGGGGGATAATTTTAATTTTCGATGTTTCCCGGGCATTGCCTGTTTTAATCGATGTTGCCGAAATCTCAATCTTTTTTTATACCCCTACGATGTTGTTCGGCTAAAAAATAGGCTTCAAATCTCAACAGACAAGTTTATTGACAAGTACGTAGATATTGTATTGCGACCTCCCAGTTTTTTCCCGGAAGTGCTTCTGCGGATGGCTGAAAACAAAGAAAGAACCTGTCCGTTTCTAGTTAAATCAGGCTGTTCGGTGTATCTTGACCGTCCGGATACCTGTCGAACTTTTCCCGTTGAACAGGGCGTTTTTTATGATGTCAAACATCGGAAAACAGAACTTATTTATTTTTTCAGGCCACCTGACTTCTGTCTGGGCCAGCACGAAAAAAAAACCTGGACACTCCGAACATGGTCAAAGGACCAAGACACGGCGTTGTATAATAAAATGACCCTGCTTTGGTCAGAGGTAAAACGTCTGTTTCAAACCGATCCATGGGGTTCTCAGGGGCCGGAAGGGCCCAAGGCAAAAATGGCTTTTATGGCAACTTATAATATAGATCAATTTCGTGATTTTTTATTCAACAGCACATTTTTAAAACGATATAAAATAAAGTCCGCACTATTAAAAAAAATTCGGACTGATGATGTGGCATTGCTGAAATTCGGTTTTGATTGGGTCAAATTTTATATCTGGGGGGTTAAAACCAAATCTTTCAGATTGAGATAGTGCCCGAACGAAAACAAGGAGGTTTCGTTCAGACATTAACTACTTAACATCCATAAGTAAAGTCTTCCGAATCGATAACGTCTCATTTTATCTGCTTAATAAAATTTTAAAAGATAAACAAAAACCACATGGATCTTTCCCATGGATCTTTTTCCCCGGCTGTACGGTTCAGTTCAGCAGGGATACCAGGAGACAGAT
>CAZKDT010000237.1:0-5152 GCA_964551515.1 uncultured Desulfobacteraceae bacterium
TTCCGATGGAAAGTAATAAATGACCGCTGTTAACCAACATCAGTGAATTACACACACTAACTCTTGCATAAAAATGGTAAATCCGATGATGATCTTTTTTTCTCATCAAATTTCATGCAAGGTATATAATATTGCCCAAGGGACCTTGCAGCCCCTTGGGCTTTTTCCAAAACAGGATCAGGTCGTTGCAACTACGGGATTGGCTTTCAAGTATTCCAGACGGTTAAGTCCGTTTACATAGGCTTTGGCACTGGCAGTAATGATATCGGGGTCCGCTCCTCTGCCCAGTGCGGTTAACCCCTCTTCGCTTAAGCGGACCGTGACTTCGCCCTGGGCGTCCGTGCCGCCGGTAAGGGCGCTGACCGAAAACCTCAATAGTTCGGATTGCGTGCCGGTAAGTTTGGCGATGGCGTTAAAAGCGGCATCAATGGGTCCGTTTCCGTAACCTGCATCCTGAACAGATCTTTCATTTATCAAAAGCTTGACGCTTGCCATTGGAAAGACAGTGGTTCCGCTGGTCACGTGCAGATATTCCAGACGGAAAATATCGGTGGTTCGCAGGATGCCCTCGGTAACAATAACTTCCAGATCCTCATCCACAATATATTTTTTCTTATCGGCCAATTCCTTGAATTTTTTAAAAACAAGTTTTAATTCTTCGTCGGAAAGATCATACCCCATATCCTTTAAATGTGAGCGAAGGGCGTGTCTTCCGGAGTGTTTTCCTAAAACCAGCTTACTGGCGCTGAGACCGATGGTTTCCGGTTTCATAATTTCATAGGTCATGGGATTTTTAAGTACGCCGTCCTGATGAATTCCGGCCTCGTGGGCAAAGGCATTGGCGCCGACAATCGCCTTGTTCGGTTGCACGATAATACCGGTTATCATACTGACCAGTCTGCTGGTGGGATGAATAAGCTCTGTTTTGATATTGGATCGCAGCGGAAGGTAATTAGGCCTGGTGTGAATTGCCATGACCAGTTCTTCAAGGGAAGTATTGCCGGCCCGTTCACCGATGCCGTTGATGGTTACCTCGGCCTGCCTTGCACCACTGCTTAAGGCTCCAAGGGTGTTGGCCGTGGCGAGACCCAGGTCATTGTGACAGTGAACACTTACAACGGCTTTATTTATATTGGGGGTATGGCTTATGACATATTTGATAAGATCGGAAAATTCCATGGGAATGGCATAGCCTACGGTGTCCGGAATGTTTATGGTTGTTGCGCCCGCTTCAATGGCGGCCTCAAAAACCTTGCACAAAAAATCCCGATCGCTTCGAGACGCATCTTCCGCTGAAAATTCCACATTGTCGGTAAAAGACGCGGCATATTTGACCGCTTCTATTGCGGTTTTGACAACCTGGTCTTTTGTCATGTTTAACTTGTAGTGCATGTGAAGGTCGGATGTGGCGATAAACGTATGGATTCTCGGTTTTACGGCATGCTGTATGGCACCCCAGGCTCGGTCAATATCTGGTTTGGAGGTGCGCGCCAGGGCGGCAACCTCGGTTTTTTTGAGTTTTGCCGCGATCTTTGAAACCGCATCAAAGTCGCCTTTTGAGGCTGCAGGAAATCCGGCTTCCAGCACATCTACCCCCAGTTTTTCCAGCTGCACGGCAAGCCGCAGCTTTTCCGCTGTATTCATGCTGGCGCCGGGGGATTGTTCGCCGTCTCTTAATGTGGTATCGAATATAATGACTTGTTCTTCCATTATTTTACTCCTTTTTTTCAGGGTTCGGGTAATAGGGTTAGATCTGTCCCTGTGGGAACGAGTAAAATTTACCCAAGCATAGGCCGCAGGACAGGATAAAAAAATTGTCCCGCGGCATTGATTCCATCTCTTTTAATCAAGATTCTATTCCTTTTCAGGGTCAGTTGTTATTTGTTACTGTTTGAGTGTAATTCATGGCTGTTGGTTTACGGCAGCCATTCATTCCTTATCACCGGGATTTGAAGATCAGGTTTCAGATTTCAGGTGTCAGGAAAGAGGGACGTAAAAGCGGAAACCCAAAACCTGAACACTGATACCTGACACCTGGATAATTTAAGCTAAATCACCAACAGTCTTGATTTACACCCTTACTGTTTTTGCATAGATAACTTATAGTGAACACTTTCAGCCAGGGCATGCCAGCTTGCTTCGATGATATCCTCGGAAACACCGATGGTGCTCCAAATATTATCATGGTCCCGTGACTCTATGAACACACGAACCCTTGCGGCGGTTCCTTTACGTCCATCGATAACCCGGACCTTGAAATCGATCAGCCGCATGGCCTCGAGTTCGGGATAAAATTTATTCAGGGCCTTGCGCAGGGCGTTATCTAACGCACTGACCGGCCCGTCACCTTCAGCAGCGGTGATTTCTTCCTTGTCATCCACGGAAATCTTGATGGTGGCGTGGGCACTGCAGGGGCGCTCAGCGTCCTTTTCAATATGTACCCTGAAGGATTTGAGCTCAAACAGGGGCCGGTACTGGTCGGTAAACTTTTCCAGCAAGATCTTGAACGATGCGTCAGCGATATCAAACTGGTACCCTTCCTGTTCCATGCGTTTAACTTCGGTAACGATTTTACGACTGTCAAATCCGTTGGCACCCAGCTCGACGCCGAGTTCTTTTGCTTTGTATTCAATGTTTCTTTTACCCGAAAGATCCGATACCAGAACCCTGCGTTTATTCCCCACCAGCTCCGGTTCCATGTGTTCGTATGCCCGGGATACTTTCATAATGGCACTTACATGAATGCCCCCTTTGTGGGCAAACGCGCTATTTCCCACAAAAGGTCTGCTGTTTAAGGGAATCATATTGGCCATTTCGCTCACAAACCTGGAGAGAGATTTGAGTTTTACTATATTTTCCGAAGAAACACACGGGCGGTTCATCTTGTAATAGAGGATGGGGATGATCGATGTGAGGTCGGCATTGCCGCATCTTTCTCCGTATCCATTAATGGTTCCCTGGACCATCACCGCACCGGATTGGACGGCCTGGATAGAATTGGCCACGGCCATGCCGCTGTCATTGTGGGTATGAATGCCGATTTTAACGGGCAGCGCATCCGGTTTTGTATGGTATTTTTCAGCAAGTCGACGACGAACCTCGTTGAGTATGGATTGGATTTCAGACGGCAGGCTGCCTCCGTTGGTGTCACAGGGCACAATAAATTCCGCGCCGGCATCAATGGCGGCAATTAATGTTTCCAAAGCATAATCACTATTCTCCTTAAATCCGTCAAAAAAATGTTCGGCATCGTAAACCACCTCGCGATCATTTTCTTTCAGGTAGGCAACGGATTCCCGGATCATGGCAAGGTTTTCTTTCAGGGTGTTGTTCATGACCTGCTTAATATGAAGATCCCACGTTTTTCCGAATATGGCTACCGCGGGGGTGTTGGCGTTAAGCAACGCTATCAAGTTCGGGTCGTTGGCTGGATCGATACAAGGTTTGCGGGTGGAACCGAACGCTGTTATACGAGTATTTTTGAATTTTACTTCCTGTGCAAGATCGAAAAATTGCATGTCCCTGGGATTGGAACCCGGCCAGCCGCCTTCGATGTAATGAATACCGAAATCATCCAGCCGTTTGGCGACTTGTATCTTTTCCATGGCGGAAAAGTTTATATTTTCTCCCTGGGTTCCATCCCTTAAGGTGGTGTCATATAAGATGATCGGTTCCATAATGTTATACTCCTATATTGAAAATTTCAAGCGCTTGTTAGTGCAGTATCCACAAAATAGGGTGCACTACCAATTTGTTAATTGTTATCCAAGACTTTTTGGTTTCAGGTGTCAGGTTTCAGCTAATCGTTTCTTACTCCTGACACCTGAAACCTGATTGTAAAGGCTTTTGCTCAAAAAATGAATAAGTGAATGGGTGAAAACCATTTTAACAAATCGGTAATGCTCTCCTCAAAATATTATCTATATAAAAATGTTCAATATCCAATTTCCAATGATAAATGTTCAACTAAAAAACACTTGAAAATTGGATATTGAGAATTCGATATTGGATATTAAAGATTTGGCAGAAGCCAAATTGTCTGTACTTTTATTTAAAAAATGTATGTAATGGTTATCGATTTTCAGGACGTAACGACCGTACCGCAGCCCCGGCCTGCCACATTTCAGAATTTTTGATGACATCGAGTTCCTTTTGCAGTTTTTCAAGATAGTCAGGAGCGCTGTTTGCCTCAATCACCCGTTTGGTTTCTACGCCGGAAACCACTCTTTCATACAGTTCGTCAAACAGGGGAACCACTGCATCCCGGAACCTGGGCGCCCAGTCTAGCGCCCCGCGCTGGGCGGTTGTACTGCAGTTTGAAAACATCCAGTCCATGCCGTTTTCAGCTACCAGCCGGATAAGGCTCTGAGTGAGTTCCTCCACGGTCTCATTAAATGCTTCGCTGGGTGAATGTCCGTGCTTTCGCAAAAGGTTGTACTGGGCTTCCATAACACCTGCGAGGCAGCCCATAAGAACCCCGCGTTCACCGGTCAGATCACTATGAACTTCTTTTTCAAAAGTGGTGGGGAAAAGATAGCCTGAACCGATGGCAATTCCCAATGCCAATGTTCTTTCCTTTGCTCTGCCGGTATAGTCCTGGTAGACCGCAAAACTGGAATTGATGCCGCTTCCGTCCAGAAAATTCCTGCGAACATTGGTTCCTGATCCTTTTGGCGCCACCATAATTACGTCAATATTATCAGGGGGGATGACACCGGTTTGGTCCTTATAAACAATTGAAAAACCGTGAGAAAAATAAAGCGCATCCCCTTGATTAAGGCATTCTTTTATCTGAGGCCAGGTGGCTACCTGCCCTGCATCGGAAAGGAGTTCTTTTATGATAGTTCCCTGCTTTGCCGCTTCTTTGAGAGGAAATAAGGTTTTACCTGGAACAAACCCGTCGGCAACAGCCTTATTCCAGTAATGGTCTCCCTCAACCTGTCCTATTATCACCTTAAATCCGTTATCTTTAAGATTGAGCGCCTGAGCCGGTCCCTGAACTCCATAACCGAGAATTACAATTGTTTCATCTTTAAGCACTTCTTTAGCTTTTTCCAATGTAAATTCTTCCGAAGTAATTACTTCTTCTTCAACACCTCCAAAATTAATCTTAGCCATGTTATTCTCCTATGCTAAATGTTAAAAATAAAAA
>CAZKDT010000238.1:0-5129 GCA_964551515.1 uncultured Desulfobacteraceae bacterium
CGGGCACGAGAAGTCTTTCGCTTCGGGCTTTACCGGCTCAACATTCGCTTCATCTTTTTTTGTTCTTCTTGCCATTCTCGCCCTCGCCTGTCATGTTTTCCACAGCGGAAAGAGCTTCGGAAACAGCATCGCCATGTATCGGGTCGCCTACTAACTTGCTCGCAAACTGCTGTACAAACCTGTCGTTCTGCTCCGCTATGATATCCTCATTAGTATCTGATATATTAGCAGCCCTGTCAACAGGTGCCTGGAAATCGCCTGAAATATTGTAAGGAGCGTCGGTGTCTTCTTCCGGGTCTCCGCCTCCGCCAATCGTAAGGTTTATATTTATCGGGGCACCGGATGTTAAACCAGTGATCGTGAATCCTTCTATGCGTATATCCATTATTATGCCATTAAATTACATGCAGAATTTTCGTCATCTCCGAAACCGGTAACTTTCAGCCAGTCCTTTTCAGCCTCAGTTTTTGCGTCCTCTTGATCATCACCATGTAGAAAAAATGCAAAGGAAACGGCCAAGGAATCCGACTTGTCGCAGCTCCTACCGATCAATTTTTTAATATCAACCTTAGCAAGCAGCTGTTTTTTCCCCGTGCGCTTGTTGTAAATAAGCTCCTGAGCAACAAGTTCCTCTTCAAGATCAGGATCATTCGGCAGATCTGATTTTGTCTCTGACAGCCACTTGCGCACATTCTCATAAATTTCAAATCGCTTGTTTTCAAAAAGTTCAGGGTGTTCATCTGCTTCCCCAGAAAAAACTACAGGGAATATATCATTATATCCAAGTGTTTTGAGACGGTTAAAGGCTCCTATCCCGTAGCCGCCGGTCACATCCATCATAACGGCTTGCGGTGCATAAGTCTCGATAGCGGCGGCAACCTTATTGGCAATTTGAAGCTCGCCAAGCCCGTTGTATGAGTCGAATTTGTGAACCTTCGGGCCTTGCCGGTAGCAAAGAACCGTGTTGTCGTCACCGTATCTTGCGCAGTCAACGCCAAGAACTTTCGGGGCGTACCTGTATGCCTGCAATGGCAGTTTTGTACGCATAGCCTTATCAACATCTTCGGGGCTTATCAGGCCGGATAGGGCCGCCTTCGGAGGCAACCCGAGCACTCTGACACGGACAAAATCTGAATCGATACCGTAATCGTCGATCCATTTCCCGATTTCATCCTGATCGGCGTACCTGCATGATCTGGTGTCGATAATAACTGTTTGCCACCGATGTTTCAATCTCCCGAAACACCGCTCATGGAATGCCCCTGAACTCTGTGTAGGGTTCCCGAATATCAGCCACCACCTGAAGCCGCCGGGTTTAGCAGTCGCTCCTTCAGAGACTTCAAATATACCTCTTGGTATACTTGAAGCCTCGTCATACTCCAGGAGCATATATTTTTCATGGTCGCCAGCAAATGCCTCTGTTTTGTGTTCGCTCCACGGAACGGCCGAAGCGAACCAAGTTGCCGCCTCGCCTTTCATGTGGAACTTTGTCGCTGTCCAGATGAACCAGTCACGAATTAAGCATCTCTGGTGCCAAACAGCCAGCTCTCGCCACGTCTTGTTTTTAAGCTGATTTTCTGTATTTGCCGTTACTGTGATCTTGGGCTGAGAGTGGAACGTAATGAAATATATATTCAGCCCGGACATGAGCGCACTTTTGCCCGAAGAATGCCCGGAGCTTACTGCAATCCTGACATTCTCGCCCTCTTTGAGTTTGTCGCAAACATCACGCTGCCAATCGTCTAAATCCATACCAACAATATCAGTAAGGAATTCGGCGATTCTTCCGAAGTATCTTTTATAAAGATCAAGGCCGTTCTGCTTATTAAACGCTATTTGAGGCGGCAAGATTCGGCCTCCCTGATAGCGTCAGCAACGGAATTTCCTGAATCTGTATTCTCCGCGTCCAGATTAAACGCCACCCGCTCAAGCCCAATCCTCGTTTTCCGTGCATTGGTCAGATTGGAAAAAGCCGTTATCCGGTCTGTGACTGCGATCCCTACTACTTCCGTGACAACCTGACCCTGATATTGCCCGATCCATAATTTTGTCGGGCTATCAAAAAGCTCTTTGAGCAACAACTCTTCTTTTTCTCTGAGATGCTGAATGTCGCGCCGATGAGATCGGATAACCTCCGCGCTTCTTCTTGCCGCAACCTCTACTGCTTTAGCGGGTTGCAGTCCTGCAACCTCACCTGCAACCTCAACGCCTTCAGGGTCAGATATGAGCTTAGCATGTGCCTTAGATCTAACGGAATCAGCAACTGAACCATAAGCAATCTGTTCGGCCTTCATATGCTTTTCTATAGCGGGCCTGGACACGGAGAACTGCCTGCTAATCTCAGCCCTGCTCAGTTGTCCGGCGGCGTATTCGCGTTCAATCGGTGGCCAGTCAACTTTTTTCCTAAATTTGCTCTTTTTACCCATGCCTAAATTCTACAGATTAATGATATTTTTTACAACAACAAAAATATGTTAGAATAATCAAAGCGATAGCGCACGAGATAAGATAAAGTAATAAAAAAAATACACCATGCACACTTTTACCTTGCACTAAAATGTGCGTGGTGTATATTATAGACAAATGAGGGAGCAACACAAACCAAAACCGGAGCCGACCATGACAGTATCCAAAATCGCAAGCAAGATCTACCAAGCAGAAAAGAAAGCAGCAAGAGGAGTGTGGGTGTGGAGAATGGAATGGTCGAAGGCAACGAAACAAGCATACGGAGAAATCATGAAGACCGTTAAGGACAGTAGCAACGATCAACTAGCAGAACTAACACTGACAGCTCGGTCGAGCTTAACACCGGGATCAGCCATAGTTAAATTTACCGAAAATGGATACCATATCGTCAAGGACGATATGGTAATGAAAATAGGATATCTCCACCGGACAGATTCTGATATGAGGCCGGTGTCCGCTAAATTGCGGGCGGTAATGGTTGCGTATAAAGAGTTACCAAGCTCACGCAACCTCCCATGTATCGGGGCGACAGCTTGGGACGGAAGAGTTGGCGAACTGTCGGTTTGCCCTAAATGCCAAACCGTTTGTTACGGAGACTGCTCATCATGACCCTAAACACCGGTACCATCAGGCTCCGGTGAATTATCAAAAAACATGGAGAAAAAAATGAAAACAAGAATTGTTAAACTCAAGACAACGTGTTATTCCAGAAGGTTACCTGCAACGTCGTTAGCTCACCTAAGCGCACGGGTTGGTAACAACAAAGACTGTTCGGTCCAAATAAGAAAAATAACCAATGTCCCAGCCAATATCAAAGACTGGCAGGTAGTTAAGGTATGGCAAGATACAGTAGATATTTCTTGGCTCGGAGGCCGTAAAGGACGGATGTCTTTGAAGTTTTCTGAAATTGGGGCAGGGAGGATAGTAAGGAATACCACCAATAAATAACCCATAAACCGCCCCGGCAACGGGGCAAGGAAACACCATGACGGGAAAAATGAGCAAAGCAATAGTAATTTTAAATGAGCAACATCAGTTGATGGAAGAGCAAGCATCCCTGTTGGATGCAAGGTATGAAGAAATTGAAATTATTTCTGTCCCGGCGACAGGATGGACATTGCTGGAACAGAAGGAAATAGCTAACGTACTCAGCGACCTTTCCGCCGATAAAATTTTTGCATCCCCTGTCCCCTATCTGTTGATGCAGGTAGTGATGGATTTTGCAATCAACGGGGAGAGGGCTCCCGGCACCCCGTTGATATTTAAGGGCGGAGTCCTCCTGTTTCATAATGATCGGCGGGAAAAATTAGAACTGCCCGGTGGGAAGATCATTAATGTGATTGCAAAAGCTGGATGGCAATTAGTGCCAGCAGCGTAACAACCCAAACAATCCCGGCGCAAGTCGGGCAAGGGGAATTGATCTTTCCTGCCGCCCACCGGTTGCAAGTCGGTGGGCGGCGTGAAGCGTCAAAAGGTAAAATTAACCGCCCCCGCAAGGGGCAAGGAGATGAATTGTTTTGGAAGAAATAGAAAGCACAGCAAAAAAGATTTCACCCGGCCCCAATAGGGGCCTTTTAAAGAGGCTTGAAAAAGGCACAGGAATAAGGTATGAAACCTTAATATCGTGGAAAAAAAGGGGTATCAAGCGGTCTTCCTACCCCGTCCGGTTACTCTGGGAGATACTGGACATTTTGGCCGATGATGGGACATTGGATTCGGTGCTGAAACGGGCAAGAGGAAGGATCGAATAGGGAGCAAAAAAACCCGCCAAGTAAAACTTGGCGGGTACACGGCAGCAGATTAAACCGGCGAGAGTTTCTGCAAGGAGTTCGGATTTACCAAGCATTCCGGCAAAAATTCCCGGATTTTCACGGTATTGGTGCTTGCATTCCCGTCTGGCACTCGCCGCCTTGACCCTCGTATTTAATGGGTTCCGTGTTTACAATTTTTCCGCTATGAGTAATAGCAAAGTTGCAATCCAGTTGAGCATCACGCAACTTACGGATAGCCACGCTCCGGTCAGGACGATAGAGCTTGCGAGCTATTTATTAGCCGTAGCCGCCGCCGTAGCCGCCGTCGCCGTAGCCGTCGCCGCCGTAGCCGTCGCCGTAGCCGTCGCCGTAGCCGTAGCCGTCGCCGTAGCCGTAGCCGTTACCATTATTAACACCTTTAAAAATGTTAATATCTAAAGCGCCGCAAAGCTGAGCAGATAAAGCCCGGTTTTGCTCGCAGTCGTTGAAAGCTAATTCTATTAATTTTTGTTTCATTTTTAGAGTGTTTTAGCTGCCTCCTCTTGAACTTCTATAAAATGCAATATTTTAGATATTGGTATTGTAACCAATCCGACAAAATCTAGTTTTGTGTCTTTTGTTGTGCCGACGTTGGCAAGTTGTCCCAAGCCTTTTGTTGTGCCCCAAACCCTTATATTTTTTGCATCTTTTAAAATGCAAGTTTTGCCTAAAATTGTATGCTGAGATACTGAAGGAAAACCGACATAAACAAAACCGGATTCAATAACGATAATAGTAAGTTTCATAGTAATAGTTTTTTGATATAGTTTTTAAATAATTATTTAGGCTTATATATTAATTTTATGCTTTCCACATCTGCCCGGCGTTTCTCTTCGCACTCTTCAATACTCATTTTCGGCGCTTGCTTTTCGG
>CAZKDT010000239.1:0-5116 GCA_964551515.1 uncultured Desulfobacteraceae bacterium
GGTACTGCCCGTATTAAAGCTTATGCCGATATAAAAATTGATCTGTGTATTCGTAATCTGCGTGAGTTGAAAGTAAATGGCAGCGCAGATGTTAATACTGCCGATGATAGCATCCACTTGACCGTGCAGGGAGACAAAGAAATAATTATAAGTTATGAGGCCATGGTCAACAAAACGGGGGCTAATTTCATTGATAAAGAAAATGTGTTTTTGGTCGACAACTGGTATCCCCGTCCGGATGTTCTGGTTGAGTATGCCTTGGCCGTGACTTTACCGGAAAATTTTATTGCTACGTCAGAAGCTGAATCAGTGACAATCCACAAGCATGGGAAAACACGAACATTTAATTTTCAGTTTAATCACCCACTGGATAGTTTACATCTGGCGGCTTCAACCCAATATATCCTTAAAAAAGACCAATATAATAATATCTCCATAGAATCTTATTTCTTCAAAGAAGATGCTCAGCTTGCAGATACGTATATTGATTATACTAAAAAATATCTGGAAATGTACGAAAGTATGCTCACACCGTATCCATATGGGCGTTTTGCTATTGTAGAAAATATTTTCCCCACAGGTTTTTCAATGCCGACTTTCGCCCTGCTGGGTAACCAGGTGGTGAATTTGCCATTTATTATCAAGACATCTTTGGGACATGAAATTTTGCACCAATGGTTTGGGAATTCAGTTTTTATCGATTTTGAATTCGGCAATTGGGCAGAAGGAATCACAACTTATTTGGCGGATCATTATTATGCCGCTCTTGACAACAAAGATGCAGCTTTTCGCAAACAAATATTGATGGATTACAATGCTTATGTAAATGCAAGCAATACCATTGCAGTGAGTGATTTTTTCGGACGACATAATAAAGCCCTAAATGCCATAGGTTATGGAAAATCAGCAATGTTCTTTCATGGGCTACGAAAACTCTACGGTGATGATTCATTTTTTAGAGCCATACGGGACTTTATCCATGAAAATAGTTTTCGCAAAGCTTCCTGGCACGATATACAGTCCGCTTTTGAAAAAGTGACAGGAGAAAAACTATATACATACTTTGGGTACTGGCTCAGCGGCAAAGATATCCCACGAATTGAGGTAATAAATGCTGAGTTAAATGTTCAGAAGGGACAACTTAAACTAAACTTTGAATTATTACAAAATGTAAAAGTTTACCCACAATTAATCCCCATATCCTTACATACTGACAACGGTAAAAATACGCAATTTGTCTATATGCAAAAATCTAAAGAAAAGATCAGTCTTTTTTTGGATAACATGCCCAACCAAGTTGTTATTGATGAAAACTACGATATTATGCGACAATTAGCACCTGAAGAAATTCCCCCGGTTTTAGCCAGCATTATGGGCAAACAAAAGCTGACCGTGGTTGTTTCATCCAGGCTCCGCAGTATATATCAACCGATTATTGATGCTCTTGGGATTGAAAATATTACTTATGTAACACCCAATGATATCACATTTAATAAGATCAAAGAAAATTCGTTTCTGGTTGCAGGCTATGATAATCCTACTCTAAATATGCTGTTCGGAAAACAGGCCGTTCCAAAAGACGGTGTGCGTATAAAAGTTAATAAAAATCCATATAACGTGTCGGAGCAAATTGCTATATTACATGCTGAAAACAAAACAGAAGCTCAGGCTATGCAGCATAAAATACCGCATTACGGCAAATACACCGAACTGGCTTTTAAAAACGGGCGCAACACCTACAAAAGTATTGCCGAAGCAGATAACGGCATTATGGTGTTGTCGCGATCAGCGCCCCGGGTTCTAAAGCCTGACATGCTTATAACCGTAGACAGTATTATTCCATATCTCACAGCATCCCGCATTATTTACATAGGGGAAAAGCACGACCGATTCGCCCACCATATTAACCAGTTACAGATAATTAAAAAGATGCATAACCATGGATATAAACTGGCTGTGGGTATGGAAATGTTTCAAAAGCCTTTTCAGCAGGTGGTGAATGACTACTTGGCCGAGAGAATTGATGAGCATGAATTTTTGAAAAAAACCGAATACTTCAGCAGGTGGCGATACGATTATAATTTGTATAAACCAATTGTCGATTATCTAAAACAGCAAAACTTGCTCCTTGTTGCCCTTAACATCCACGGTAATATCAGCCGTAAAGTTGCTCGTGAAGGCATATACAACCTATCAGAAAAAGAGAAGAAACAGCTTCCCAGTTCAATTGATTTGTCAAATGAACGCTACAGAAGGGATTTAAATGAGGTGTTCCCTTTGCACAAGGGAGAAGCGGAGTTAAAAGATTTTAGTTATTTTTATCAGGCACAAATTCTGCGGGATGAAGCCATGGCGGAATCTGCCCAGAAATTTCTAACAGACAATCCTGAAAGCAAATTGGTGATACTAGCCGGAAACGGTCACGTTAGACATAAATACGGAATCCCTGAACGTCTTTATCGGAGAAACCACGAACTTTTTACGGTTCTTGTTCAGGATGAAGAAATTGAAGACGGAATTGCTGATTATGTACTTATGACCACAAAATTAGAGGGAGAAAAATCGCCTAATATAGGTGTAATGGTTGAAGAAAAAAATCACGGTCTCGAAGTCGTGAGTGTTGGTCATAATAGCCCTGCCAAGAAAGCAGGATTGCAGGAGGGTGATGTTATTCAGATGGTTGCAGGACAGTCAATAAAATCTTTGGCTGACTTAAAACTTATACTGTTTTACAGCAAAATTGGCAGCAAGCTCAAGATTCAGATTAAAAGGGCTGGTAAACAGTTGGATAAAGAGATTGAATTGTTTCGCTCAAAATACAATCGGACACTAACTAAATCCCGATGCCGGGATCTTAGACGTTCAAATGAATCCTCAGTTTCCTAAGTGCTCTCATTCGAAAATATTGTTACGTATTCTCAAGTGTAAAAGCGTATTTACCGCCCGCTTCGCTCAAGACGCCAAGAGTGCCAAGAAAAACTATTTTTAAGGGATCGTAACGACCGATCCTGTAAAGATGCTTGCACGCAGTGGGTACAGCTATCGCCAGCGTCAACAAGACAAATCCATATCTGTAAATTGTAGCTGCCCCACAAGGCCGATTATTTTTTCGGTTCTTTCGTTCCGAACCGGAAAAAAGAGAAAAAGTTTAGCGATCTTGGTGACTTTGCGGTTCAATTTAACTAATTATCTATAACCGAATACGTAACCGTATTTATGAATACATGTACTAAGGAATCCGGGTTATGTGCTATATTAAAAAATGCCTAATATCCGCCGGCGGGATGCCGATAACCTTAAATAGTTCATTTCCTTTGGGGGTTGCAGCTCCAACTTCGACAGGTGTTATTTTCGGAGCCTTACTATAACCTGCACATATTGATGCTGCCAGAATTATCATTTCTTTGCTGTCTCCATGCGGCATAAGAACTGTGGGGCCTGGAAAGTTTTTTACTTTAATTATGGTATCCAAAGACGGGTTGTAATATTTTATTATCTTTTCGTTATCCTTTAGGGTTCGTCCGACAATTATTTTAGTGTTTTCGTTCAGGCGAAAATGTCGTCCATGTTTTAGCAAATGAAGTTCTTCTTCCGAATAGGAATCCTGGTGGGCGAAAAGGTCCTTAAGCCGGGACGAATAGCCTTTGTCTGTCAAAAGACAACCGCCTGCAGGAGAAGGATAATTCCTAATCCCGAATTCTTCGGCAAGTTTTATCTGGGGCTTTCGCGATCTCCCTGAAATATCTAATAAAAGCTCCCTGTTTACCAGCCCTTCTTTTTCAGGTATGGTTACAGGCAGCTTTTTTGCACTTAAAGGGCGCAGTATGTAACCATCAAAGCCGGACTGTTTTTCAACATAACGAAGAGACTGCCGGTTCTGGGACATGGGACGCTGACCGAGGACCTCGCCGCTGAAAAGAAAATCGAATCCATTTTTATTCATTATTTCACCGGCAAGCCTGAACATCAAAGAATGGCAGTCCATGCAAGGGTTCATATATTTTCCATAAATGCAGCGATAACTTTTCATCATTTTCATATAAACCGCGGTGATATTCCTGACCGATAACGATATTCCTGTAAAGTTCGATGCCTGGATAGCCTTTTCAGATGAAAAGAACGGTGTTTCAAAAGTTACCCATTCAACGATTATTTTCTGTTTTCGTAAAACCAGCGCTGAAAGCATACTGTCGAGGCCGCCTGAACAAAGGCCCAAAGCTCGCACTTTCTTTATAGGTAAATTCATGATAAACGGAAATCTTATTTTTTGTATCGATTTAGATGAACACATAAAAATTCGAATTCATCAACCTTAAACAATCTCTAACGAATCGACAATGCAAATAAAATCGGATGAAAATGAAGTCCGGATCGGGAAAATCCGTAGAATCTTAAAAACTACCTTTCCTAATGTCAAGACTCAACTGCGTTACAGGAATCCTTTTGAGTTACTTGTGGCAACAATACTGTCAGCTCAGTGTACAGACAAACAGGTCAACAGAGTAACAAAAGATTTATTCAACAAACTGAAAAATCCCTGCGATTTTGCCCACGAATCCAGTGAGACCATTGAAAGCCTTATTCGACCTACAGGTTATTTTCGCAACAAGACAAAAAACATCAGAAAATGCTCTGTAAGTCTCATAGAAAAATACAAAGGTGAAGTGCCGCAAACATTGGATGAACTGGTTAAACTCCCCGGGGTGGGACGTAAAACCGCCAATGTGGTTCTTGGCGCTGCGTTCGATATTCCGGGGATTGTTGTGGATACCCATGTGAGAAGGATATCGAAAAGACTCGGATTTACAGAAAACCATGATCCGGTAAAAATCGAATTTGATTTGATGAAAATCATTCCAAAAAATGAGTGGAATGACTTTTGTTTACAACTTATTTACTTTGGAAGATCTATTTGCAAAGCGAGAAAGCCCAGTTGCTCTACATGTCCCCTTTCTGATCTATGTGATTTTAATGGTAAAATATAGTGAGTTGCTTGAAATTTCAGTAACTTCTCAATAAGTTCTGGTGTATTAAATGGTAATATTGAGCCGAATCCATAATTTCAGATCTCGTAACATGATTGAAAAACAGGTCTTTTTTTTGGACATTATCGGGC
>CAZKDT010000240.1:0-5093 GCA_964551515.1 uncultured Desulfobacteraceae bacterium
AAGGGGGGGGGTCCTCCCGCCCTCAGGCGGATACGCTTTTCCTATTTTTTTCTTATAATAGCACTATATTAGACAATCGTCCACAGTATATGAGTACGTTTTCCCTGACCTTCATTTTCCGTTAAACTTCTCAATCCATTGATACAAAGCCTCCCGATACCTGTATGTAAAAAAGATAAGTACAAGGCATAAGCCTAATATCAAGACAAACCACCCGTATCTCTGTTCAAAAACATATGATCCCTGAAGGCTGAGCATCAGTGTCCCGGGCATTCGTCCTATGGCTGTAAGTATAATAAAGATCTTTAAAGGTATAGCGCTTAACCCGAGGAGTAAACACAGATAGTCTTTAGGAAATCCCGGGAAAACAAATAAAACAAACAAAACAATGACGCCCTGGCGTTTAACAACATTATCCATCCGTTCTAATTGAGCCGGTGGGATAAGTCTTCTTACAAACCGTTTCCCCAGAAAACGACCGATTGTGAAATTGATCAACGATCCTGCCGTCAAGCCGATACTCGAAAATAAAAACCCCTTTGTAGCCCCAAATAAATATCCTCCGATAAAGCCTGTCGCTTCACCCGGAAAAGGAGCCAGCAAAACCTGAAGAATCTGAATGATGATAAAAACAACTGGCGCACCAGAACCAAAGGATGTGACAACACTCTTGATTTGCTCTCTATCCGTAAAAAGATCATAGAAATAGGTGGTCTTTTCCCACAAAGGTAAGCGATATAAATATACCAGCAAAACAAGAACACATACAACTATAACAATAATTGTTCTTCGAATATTTTTATTTATCACTCGTCACAGGCAAGCACTTGTCCGCTTCGGGCGGATCGAACAGACTGAACATCGCGAACGTCGAATAATGATGTCGCTCCGCTCCTCAATTTAATTTCATCTTTTTGTCTTTCATTCAACATTCGATGTTGGACGTTCGATGTTCGACGTTCATTTTTTAATATGTTCGATGTTCATTTTTTTCATTACACATTACACAGCTTTTTGCGCGCAAACAATAACCTATACATCCAGCGCGGCCACAGCCGGCAGGGTTTTACCTTCCAAAAGAGCGATAAAGGCTCCTCCGCCTGTTGAAATATATGTTATCCTGTCAGTTTCGCCGCTCTTGTGAATGGCGACATCCGTATCCCCACCGCCAACGATTGAAAGTGCATAAGAATTGGCCACACTATGCGCCATGGCAAATGTCCCCCGGCTGAATGCATCCATTTCAAACACGCCCATGGGACCATTCCAGATAATAGTTTTGGCATCATACAAAGCCTGAGAATATAGCAGAGATGTGGCAGGACCAATATCCAGAGCCATCCAGTTTTGAGGGATTTCATGTATCGGTACGATTTTTATTTCGGCTCCAGCATCAAAATGGCTTGCTGCTACCACATCCACAGGAAGATAGAACTTTATGCCTCTTTCAACCGCCTTTCTCATTATAGATGCAGCCATTTCAATAAGATCAATTTCTACTTTTGACTTTCCCAAATCGTAGCCGGTACTTTTAAGGAAGGTGTTTGCCATGGCGCCACCTATAATTATTTTGTCAACATGATGCAGCATATTCTCCAACGCCCCTATTTTGCTCGAAACCTTTGCACCTCCCACAATGGCAACCACGGGATGTTGCGGATCAGCCATGGCCTTTTTAAAATAGTTAAGTTCCCTTTGAAGTAAAAAACCGGCTCCGGATATGGGTGCGAACTTTGTTATGGCAACAACCGACGCATTGACCCGGTGAGAAACGGCAAAGGCATCATTTATATAAACGTCACAAAGCTCGGCCAGCGCCTTCGCAAATACATCATCATTTTGCTGTTCCTCGGGATGGAATCTTAAATTTTCGAGGAGCACAACATCGTTCCTTTTCATTTTATTTACGAGATCTCTTATCTCAGAGCCGATACAATCTTTTGCCATTATAATTTCTTTTTTAAGGAATCTACCCAAGCGCTTAGCTACGGGAGAAAGGCTGAGTTCAGGCACAACCTTTCCTCCGGGTCTGCCCATGTGTGAAGCAATAATCAGCTTGGCGTTATGGTCCAATGCGTACTCCAGCGTCGGTAAAACAGCAAAAATCCGGGAATCATCGATGATGTTCTGATGCTCATCAAGGGGAACATTAAAATCTACTCTGAAAAAAACCCTTTTGCCTGAAAGATCTATATCTTTAATGGTTTTCATGATTTCTCCTTCCTTATCGACTCACTTTGATTTTATTTTCCAAACTTCGTTGTATGGCTTTCTTTTTCAACCATCTTTCCATAAAACCAATTCTACCGGATGCATACGCCCTATCGATAAACTCTTCCCGAATCTTCAGCCCGCCGGCGCCCTCCATGGCTGATCTCAAACACTCTGTTTTATGGCGACATGCAAGACAGGTCTCAGGAGTATTTCGCAAACCATTCCTGCTTTTTGGAAAAACAGTTTCAAGTTCGCCGAAGCAGGCGGGAAATTTTTTATCCGGATCTTTATTAACCATTGTCTTGCACATCAAATTCCCGATTCATCCTTGCAATATAACCTTGATCCGCAAAACTAAAGTACCGGTTGTCTCCTATGATCAAATGCTCGTGAACGGTTATACCAATTACTCTGCATGCAAAAATTAATTGGCGTGTTATGGAGATATCTTCCGTAGAAGGCTTGGGATCACCAGAAGGATGATTGTGAGCAAAAATAAGAGCGGCGGCGTGATGATTAAGAGCAGCAAGTATTACTTCTCTGGGGTAAACCGAACTTGCAGTCAAAGTTCCTTCAAAGAGGGTCTCCGAGGCAACAACCCTGTTCTTGGCATCAAGAAAAAGAACATTGAAGCATTCACGACTCTTTTCTCTTATGCTGTGGTAAAGATAATCGAACAGTTCCCTGGAGTTGTTCAAAGGATCTTTATGTATCAACCGTTTTTCAAGATAACGATTTGCAACGGCTTTAATAAGCTTTATGCCCAAAAGATTTTTAGGGCCGATCCCGGGCACTTCACAAAGCGCTGTCGATGAAGCTTCAAATACCCCCTGCAGAGTTTTAAATCGTTTCAGCGATGCCTTGGCAGCATCCTTACAGTCTTTTCGAGGAGTGGCAAGCGTCAGGAGCAGTTCAATTACTTCATAGTCATGGAAGCCGGACAATCCTGAACTAAGAAATTTTTCCCTTAGCCTCTCCCTGTGACCTTTCCCCTTATGTTGTCTGACACGTTCAATTTCGGGCTGCCGATGGAAAGTCGCATATTTTTTCATAAACCGATCAATATAGTTCGCTTCGCACACAATTGGAATGTTGGAATACTGGAATATTGGAACGCTGGGTTATGTTAAAATTCCTCTTGACAGGAATCAAATAGAGGAATGTCATCTTCTTTAAATCATCATTCCAGTATTCCATGTCCGAGTTAAAAATATAAGTCTAAAAAATACCTTTATTCCCAATAAATTGTAAAATATTCGGTAAGTTCTCAATAAATTATAGAGCCGGATCAATATTACCATTTGATACACCAGAACTTATTTAGAAGTTACAATTTTCGAGATGTTTAATTTATATCAAGTTCGTGTTTAAGGTCGCGGGTCATCAGCCGGTGTACAGCCTCCTTGGGCGAAATATCGTCATAAAGAATATGGTATACTTCGTGGGAAATCGGCATATCAATACCAAGCCTGCATGACAGGTTATAAACCGACTTGGCTGTTTTGACACCCTCTGCAACCATTTGCATTTCAGACAGGATCTCCTTTAATTTCATGCCCTCCCCTATCTTTTTCCCCACGGTATGGTTCCTGCTGATATCCCCGGTGCAGGTCAGGACTAAGTCCCCGACACCGCCAATCCCGGCAAAAGTACGCGGGTCGGCTCCAAGTCTTAATCCTAGCCGACGAATCTCTGTCAGACCTCTGGTGATCAAAGCCGCCCTTGTATTTAAGCCAAGTCCAAGACCATCCATGATCCCTGCGGCTATGGCAATAACATTTTTTACAGCGCCTCCCAATTCAAGACCGATCATGTCATTGTTTGTATAAACCCTGAAATACGGAGTTACAAATATGTGCTGAATATAGCCGGCTACTTTTTGGTCTTTTGATGCCACAGCAATAACGGTGGGAATTTTATTTGCTACTTCCCGCGCAAAACTCGGGCCTGAAAGGACTGCAAAAAAGTTTTCATCAATTTCGGGGAGGGTCTCTTTGAGCACGCCTGACATGGTCAAATGGGTCTTATTCTCGATACCTTTTGAAGCCGACACAACGATCGTCCCAGGTGAAATACGACCGCGAACTTTTTGAGCCGTCTCCCTCATAACATGTGACGGAACAACAATCAGTACCAAATCTTTTTTTGATACAACTTGGGTAATATCATTGGAAGGGAATATGTTGGGTGAAAGGGAAAAACCGGGGAGAAAAACTTTGTTTTCCCTGTATGCTTCGATCTGCTCTTTAACTTCATCTTCAAATACCCATAAATCAAGTTTAAAACCTTTTAAACCCAGAAGATCGGCAAGCGCTGTGCCCCAGCTTCCAGCGCCCACAACACCAATTTTTACGGAACTAACATCTATTCGATTTTTCACCGGCTAATCACCTCAATTATAAATGATCTTCCTTTTCCACAAGCCTTGCAATACCTGCAACCTTTTCTTCGTTTAACAGCCCGATAATCTTTACCCCCTGGGTGTTACGGCTGATCACAGAAATTTGGCTCACAGACATGCGTATAAGCTTACCTGTGTCGGCCATTAGCATCAGATCGTCATCATCATCAACCAGAAGTATTGCCACAACTTGTCCGTTTCGATCACTTGTCTTAATGGTAATGACACCTTTGCCCCCACGCTTCTGAAGAGGATACTCATCGATCGAAGTTCTTTTCCCGTATCCATTTTCCGTTGCCGCAAACAGGGTCTGGCCATGACTTAGAACCTCCATGCCCACAATTCGGTCCCCTTTCGCAAGTCTCAACCCGTGAACGCCTCTTGCAACTCGGCCGCTCGGTCGAACGTCGGACTCGTGAAAACGGATGGATTTGCCTGTGGCAGAACCTAAAAAGATATTCTGAGTTCCGTCTGTTAT
>CAZKDT010000241.1:0-5084 GCA_964551515.1 uncultured Desulfobacteraceae bacterium
CTGTAAATGATGAATCTCATCGCATGGCATTTTGGCCAACTTATTCTTTAACAAAACCCTAAGTTACAGCTTTGACCCATTACCGAAATTTTAATCTCTTATGTGTTTTGCAGTTCAACTTCTGTTATGAGTTTAACATAAAGTTGATGTGATTTTTCACGATTTACTATTCAAGTTTGAGGTTTTTCGATAATTGATTTCATTTCTTCACCGGACAAGACTTCCTTTTCTTCCAATCTGGCGGCCAGCGTATCCAATATGGGCCGGTTCTCTTTTAAAAGGGTTTGGACCCTTTCATAACTGCTCTGTATTACGGTATTAACCTCTGCGTCTATCTGCCGGGCTGTTTCTTCACTGTAATTTTTCTCTTCACCATATTCTGTACCCAGGAACAGCGATGCATGCTTTTTCCCAAACGTAAGGGCGCCTAACTTTTCACTCATTCCATAGGTGCAGACCATATTTCGTGCCAGCTCCGACGACCGTTCCAGATCGTTCTGCGCACCCGTGGAAATATCCCCAAAGACAATTTCCTCTGCAACCCTGCCGCCTAAGAGAATAGCAACCTGGTCTAACAGCTCATTTTTGGTAGCCAGAAATTTTTCTTTTTCCGGGACCTGCAGGGTGAAACCAAGAGCGCCTATTCCCCTGGGAATGATGGAGACTTTATGAACCGGTTCACCAGTAGGAACGAGTTCTGCTATCAGTGTGTGGCCTGATTCATGGTAGGCCACCCGGTGTTTTTCTTCCTGGCTAAGGGTACTGCTTTTCTTTTCCGGCCCGGCAATGACCCTGTCTATGGCTGCCTCAAAATCTTCCGTGGCGATGGCCTCACGGTTTGTCCGCGCGGCCAGGATAGCAGCCTCATTGGCTACATTGGCAATATCTGCTCCCACAAAGCCGGGAGTCCTTCTGGCGATTATTTCAAGATCCACGTTCCGGGCAAGTTTTAACTCGGCGGTGTGAATCTTCAAAATCTCTAATCTTCCATTCAAATCAGGTTTATCAACAACAATCCGGCGGTCAAAACGACCCGGCCGCAACAGGGCTTTGTCTAAGATCTCAGGCCGGTTAGTGGCTGACAAAACCACGACACCCTTGCCTGTATCAAAACCGTCCATTTCTACCAGGAGTTGGTTTAAAGTTTGCTCCCTTTCATCATGGCCGCCCATGACCATGGGGCCACCTCGCTGCCGTCCGATGGCATCCAGTTCGTCGATAAAAATAATACAGGGGGCCTTTGCCCTGGCCTGCTCAAAGAGATCACGTACCCTGGCCGCACCCACGCCCACAAACATTTCGACAAAATCCGAGCCGCTTATATTGAAAAAAGGCACACCTGCCTCCCCTGATACAGCCCGTGCAAGCAAAGTCTTACCCGTGCCCGGAGGACCTACGAGTAGCACACCTTTAGGCATATGACCGCCTAACCGTTGAAAGTGTTCGGGATTGCGCAAGAACTCGATGACCTCCCCAAGCTCCTGTTTGGCCTCATCAACGCCCGCAGCATCTTTAAATGTAACTTTTTGCTTGGTTTCCGCATGGATACGGGCCTTGTTTTTCCCGATGTTCAAAAAATTCATGCCGGCGCCGCCCATTTTGCGACCAAGATAACCCCACAGGAGAAAGATCGCTGCAAAAGGAATTATCCAGGTAAACAAAAGGGTGCTTAAGAAATGACTTTCTATTTTTACGCTATACTTGACGTCATGCTTTTCAAGTTCCCCGGCCAGGGCCGTGTCATGAAGTGGTACTGTTACAAAACGGCGTGGTTTGCCTGTTTTCCGGTCCATTGTTTTTAATGTCCCGGAAATATATTTTTCACTGATGACACATTCGGAAATCTGATCAGTGGCCAGGTAATTCTGGAATTCACTGTAAGGGATTTGTTCCCTTTTCACCTCAACTGCCGATTGAAAGAAGTAAAAGAAGATCATCATAACAATGAAATACCAGAGAGTAAAAGGCCCCTGCTTCTGCCAAAATCTCTGTTCGGGTGGTTTATTAACTTCGATCTCCGGTTTTTTCGAATTACCCTGAAAATTTGTCTTTTTCACAGGCATCTTCCTCCTTTTTCAAAATCAATTCTCATGTTGTCTCGTGCGCGGCATAGTTGATCATCATTAAAAAAAATCACTTTGAAATACCAAAACATCCCGAATAAGTCAAAAAACTATTGCATTTTTAGGGATGTCTGGAAAATGAGATATCATATTTTCTACGACGTCAGCGTTTATCTGTCCGCAAATTTTCTTTTATTATTATAACGATTAATATCCTTTTATTTATGCAGATGGCTGTGGCTTCCTATCGTGGTTTTGACCCTTTCAAGATGTTTTTTGCCAAACCATCCATGCTCAAACATCCTGTAAGCGCCCAATTTGACAAGATCGTTGAATATAAACCAGGATAAGGCATATCCCCACACAAAAAGAGCGAGCTTCCATCCTATGGAAGGAAGAATGATACCATAAACAACTATCAGTGTGGCAATCAACTGGGTAGTTATGATTGCCAGAAATAAGGGCCAGGCAGGTTTGACTTTCCAGAACGGCCCCCTTGTTCGGGCAACAAACAGGGTCATATGCCCTGCTACGGAGAGTTTTAAATAAATAAAAGACTGGAGTGTCTCACGGCTCAAGTGCATAACCTCATCTCCGATATAAAGAATACCAAAAGAAGATGCTACTCCCGCAATGCCCAGAGCAGTGGCAACACCCAGAAGGACCTTCATATTCCATCTTTCAGGTTCATTGGAATATTTAACATTATCGTAGGCAATAGTCATGATCGGCAGATCGTTTAACAGGGCTAAAAGTACAATCATGATTGCAGTGACGGGATAAAAATTAAATACCAGAATAGAAAGGGTCATGAATATCAACACCCGGACAGTTTCGGCTATACGATAGATGGAATAACTGTTCATCCGCTGAAATATCTGGCGGCTCTCTTTAATAGCATCAATGATCACCGATAAACCAGGAAGGGTCAAAACAATATCCGCTGATGACCGTGCAGCGTCGGTTGCCCCGGACACGGCAATTCCGCAATCGGCCTTTTTCAGGGCCGGCGCATCATTTACCCCATCCCCTGTCATCCCTACAATATGATCTCCCTTTTGAAGAATTTCAACAATCTCATATTTATGTTCGGGAAAGACCTGGGCAAAGCCATCCGCCTCCTCAACAATCTTTAACGCCTTGCGGTCTTTATGCTCCAGAAAAGAACTGGCCGGCACAATATTGGGCCCGAGGTTGAGGTCACCGGAAATTGTCCTGGCAATGGCCGCATGATCCCCGGTTACCATTTTCATTTCTATCCCCATCGCCCTTGCCATTTTTATGGTAGCGGCAGAGTCATCCCTCGGAGGATCAAACAGGGGAATCAGGCCTGCAAATGTCCATTTTCCGGTTTCATCGGTTTTTGCCACACCGAGTGTCCGGTAGCCCTTTTCAGCCAGCCTGTCCACCTCCATATTGGTTTTTGATGAAATTTCATCCGGGTTGTTCAGCAAGGCAAGAATGACCTGGGGTGCTCCTTTGGAAACCTTAAATGTTTTTTCCTGATCTTCTTTGATAACGGCTTCAGTCCTTTTGCTCACCGGATCAAAGGGCGTATATGAGATAATTTCGTATTTTTTAACTGCTTCCTTTGGTGAAAAACCATCTGTTCCCTCAAGAATGGCCAGGTCAATCGGGTCCTGGTCTTCCGATCGTGATGCAAGCGCTGCAATAAGAATAACATCTTCCGGCTGATAATCGTTAAAAGATATCGGCGTTGCAAGGGTAAGCTCGTTTTTGGTCAGGGTTCCGGTTTTATCGGAGCAGAGCACATCCATGCCTGCCAGCTCTTCAATGGCCTCAAGCCTGCTGACTATGGTCTTTTTTTCCGCAAGCTTTCGTGCCCCTATGGCCATGGTTACCGACAGGACAGCGGGAAGGGCAACAGGGATAGATGCCACGGTCAAAATCAGCACAAACTGCACGGTTTCAATAAAATTTTCGTGACGGAAGAGAGCAGCTATCAGAAGTATAATGACCAGCCCGATTGTGATCAATATAAGATAGTCGGCAATTTTGATGACCGCCTTCTGGAGGTGACTTTTAGTGGTGGCCTCTGAAACAAGTTTTGCGGTTCTGCCGAAAAAGCTGTTCATTCCGGTGCCGATAACCAGGGCGTCCATTTCACCTTGTTTAATAATAGAACCTCCGTAAACCGAATCTGTTTTATGTTTTTCAACAGGCAGTGACTCGCCGGTCAGGGCGGCTTCATCCACCAGGGCGTAGTCACCCTTTACCAGCTTGACATCCGCCGGAATAATATCTCCAAGGCGAATCCTGATCAGGTCCCCGGGAACAAGCTCTCTCGCCGGAATGACCTTCCACTCTCCATCCCTCAACACCCTGGAATTCAAGGCCAGTTTTTTTTTGAGCAGTTCAATAGCATTATCAGCCTTGTACTCCTGCCAGAAACCCACTACCGCATTAATCAAAAGCATTAAAACAACGATGCCGAAATCGGCCCAGTGATGAACAACGGCAGAGAGTATTGCGGCAATCTCTATCATCCAGGGTATCGGCCCCCAAAAGTATGTCAAAAATTTCAAAAAAGGGCTGACCTTTTTCTCGGCAATCTCATTATAACCGTGGTCTTTTAGTCTCTTTAAGGCCTCTTTTGCTGATAATCCCTTGGAGGAAGCAGCCAGCTTTTTAAACAGCTCTTCCACGGATAAGGATTGAAAATCATAGGTTTTTGTTTGATTATTGGATGTTGACATATTTTCCTCCTCTTTGCGAAGAATTTAAATCGGGACGACGTATAAATTTTATTCCCATTTTTTGTGAATCTGTTATTGTATGTATTATAGGCATAAGCATTCTTCCTCCATATTAAGATAATAGTTTACCTTGAAATATTTGAAGAGAATGCTTTTGTCTATACTATACTGAAATAATAGCTATTTTTTTGACATATGAAATGACCTGAATGTAAGGTACTCCCCATTGTCAAGACAAAAAACAGGGTTTTTTAAGGTGCATTGTTGAGCTAAATATAATCATGAAAACTAAATAATAATATAA
>CAZKDT010000242.1:0-5043 GCA_964551515.1 uncultured Desulfobacteraceae bacterium
TCCATCCATAAATGAGGATTTTTGTTCAAGATCAAGGCATGCGAAAAAAAATAACCGCCCCAGTACGATCTCCCGGACCTACGGGGTAGGTCCGGAAGATGGTACTGGGGCGATCCCAAAAGGCCGGGAAATATTCGAGGCAGAAAAACGCATAATTTTAAAATGTTCCGAAATAATTCCCGGATTATTGATGAGGAATTAAGGCACGTTTTGCACGAACGTGTACGAGAATTATCATTGATTTATACACCAGTTGCATTTTCATCTGTTATTAACAGTAAGAAGGCATGAGTGCTCGGGGAGCTATTAACATGCGTAATAAGGTTTCTGATTTACAGTCTAAACTGTCTCATGCAGCAAAACAGTCGCTGGATAGGAGATTTGGAGCTCTTTATGATAAAATTTATCGTGAAGATATTATGTTTGAGGCATGGAAACGTGTTAAGGCCAATAAGGGAGCCCCGGGAGTTGATAAGCAGGATTTTGAGTACATTGAGAATTAGATTGGAGTTGATCAGTTTTTAGCGGAAATACGAACAGAACTAAAAAAATACAGGTATAAGCCGCAACCAGTACTCAGATGCTATATTGACAAGCCCGGTAAACCTGAAAAAAGGCCGCTTGGGATTCCGGTCATAAAAGATCGAGTCGTTCAAATGACGGTAAAACTGGTAATCGAACCGATCTTCGAAGCAAATTTTATTGATTGCTCTTATGGATTTCGTCATGAACGCAGTGCGCATCAGGCAATTGATGTTATAAGACGCAGGATTACGTTTGAATATCAGACCGTGGTTATGGACGCTGATATAAAAGGATATTTTAATAATATCCTCCATGACATACTGATGAAACTGGTAGAAAAGCGAATAAGTGACCCGCACGTGCTAAAGTTGATACGGATTTGGCTGGAAGCGGGGGTTATGGAAGACGGGAAATATTTTGAAACGGACGGATTAGGAACTCCGCAAGGCGGTGTGATATCACCGTTGCTTGCAAATATCTATTTGCATTCGTTTGACAAAATGTTTTAGTTATCAGGAATTCCGGGAACACTGGTAAGGTACTGCGATGATTTTGTGATACTTTTAAAGCGTAACGGGAAACTGGTTCTAAACCAGGTCAAACAAATGTTGGGTGGACTCGGATTAGAGCTGCATCCCGACAAAACGAAAATAGTCCACGCCGAGAAAGGGTTTGATTTTCTTGGTATGTATTTTCGATTGTGCTCGGTGCGCAAGAAGGAATCAAGGTTAAGGAAGTCCTGCCGGATATGGCCATCAGACAGTTCAGGCAGCAGGATAAAACAGCGTGTGAGAGAAGTGATAGGACAAAGATACAGCAAATCTTTGGAGGATATGATAACGTCACTGAATCCCGTATTAAGGAGTTGGGACAATTATCATAAAGTCCGTGGCATTGCACCATAAGCGCTAAGTTATTTTTTGTGCCGGAAGGACTGTGGAAGGTTTACTGAAAAAGATAAGCAATGATAAGTGATTAAAGGGGGTGTGTATGTACAACGTAGAATTTTACAAAGGTGATTACTTGGAGCGTCAACGAAAGGCAAATGATGACAAATGTGTGTGCTATGTTGAGCATCACTTTAACAGCAGCGCAAGCCCTTCGGCCAATTATGTGGTGGTGATAACCGGCTCCAACGCTTCACAAACCAGTAAGAACTGGGGCCGCTGGTATGCACAGGCTGTGGCACGAGAGTTTGACTTACCAGTTGGAGGAAATGCTGGGATCCAGGTGGGAGGTTACAATGGCAGAGGCGATTTTAATCTTAGGCATACATATATGCCCGCTATACTTCTTGAGCCTTTGTTTGCCAGCAATCCTCAACATGCCGAGTGGATTCGTAGCGATGAAAGGCAGAACCGGCTGGCGCGCATTCTGTGTGAGAGTATTCAGAGATTTTTTCAAAAAGGTGGTCTCGTTGCCTTCAGCGTCGGTCACAAGTATAAGACATCCCGGCCGAATGATCGCGGCGCAAAGGTTTATGGCGGAGGGATGGAAGCAGATTACGCCGAGGAAATACTTAACAAAGCCCAGGAGATGATTGAAGGGATCGACAAGCCTCAAGAACATCGAAAAATCAATGTGATTCAGGGCGATGAGGTATTGTGGACACAGAATGTGGACCCTGATTCAGATATCACATGGGACCCTGTGCGAGGTGTTCTTCGTATCGACCAAGCATAGGGAAGAGGAATATCAAGTCTACTATTGACCCATGATAGGGAGAAAAGCATACAACACGTGAAACTGTATAATACGAAGAGTTTCAAGGCTTTAAAGATATGACAGAAAAATTAGTTAGCAGATATAGAAGATACAGGGAATGTTAATAAACGTCAAAAGTAGACTTGACCACTTTTTTTGATCCATAACAAAATTTGGCAACAGGAGTTGTCGGCATGATTGAGCATGCAGTTGGAATATATATCGGATTATTGTTGCTGTCGTGCGTGATAGCGATTGCCACTAAAATGGTGACGCATTTACCGTATACCATCTTTTTGACTCTGGTGGGGCTGGGGATCGGTGTGTTGGGAATTGGACCGGAGATCGAGGAGACCGGGTTTGGCCATGATTTAATATTTTTCGTCTTTTTGCCACCGTTGCTTTTTCAAGGAGCCTTTCACATGAATCTAAATTCCTTGTTGAAGCAGTTCTGGCCGATTATTTGTTTTGCGGTGCCGGGTGTGATCGTATCGACCCTTCTGGTGGGAGGAGTTGTCGGATGGTTGGGGGGAATCAGTTCGATGATGGTAGCAATACTTTTTGGTGCCTTGATTTCACCAACAGACCCTGTGAGCGTACTGTCGTTGTTCAAGGATGTGGGGGCACCCGAAGATTTAAAGACAATAGTGGAAGGAGAGTCACTCTTTAATGATGCCACCGGGGTGGTATTGTTCACGATCCTGCTCAAGGGCTTGCTGGAGGGACAAGGATTTGGATTCGGCCAAGCCGCATATGAATTTGTAAAAGTTTCCGTGGGGGGACTGCTGCTGGGAGCACTCCTCGGCTGGATCGTTTTTAAGGTCATGCGTCATTTAGAGGATCATCTTCTGGAAAATGCTCTTTGCCTGGTTTTGGCTTACGGGTCCTTCTGGTTGGCGGAAGGAATGCACCTTTCCGGCGTAATTGGAACCGTAATGGCCGGATTGATGATCGGTAACTATGGTCGGCGACTCTCAATGAGCGAAAAGACGATTCAGACGGTTGAAATATTTTTTGAATCCATAGGGTTTTTGATTAATTCGCTGTTGTTTATCTTGATCGGCCTTGAGTTGCGTGAAGTACCGGGAAATATTATGTGGATGACGGTGTTTGTTGCCATTGCGGCGATGCTGATCGGGCGTGCAGCAGTTTCTTATAGTTTCTACTGGTTGCTGAATCAGGTAGGGACCCAGCGACCGAAAAAATGGAAGCACATCCTATTCTGGGGCGGTTTGAGGGGGTCGATACCCATTGCTTTGCTGCTTCAACTGCCGAATGAAGGTGTGCTGGTAACCTGGCGCCCGATGTTGTTGGTGGCAGGGTTTGGGTGTGTATTCTTCTCTTTGGTTGTTCAAGGACTCACCATGAAGCCGCTGATACGCAAGCTCGGTATTTAAGGTTATTAGATATCAAAAAGAGTATTCTCCAGAATAGAAAGGATATATAAAAAACAAAACCGTGAGGGAAGACCAAAACAAAACTTCTTTAGATACCGACACCGAACCTTCCGAAGCTCCGCTTCCACCGGAACAGCTGATCAGTCTTAAAAACCGTGTTTTTATCATTGTAGCATCTTTATTGGCCCTCTTTTTAGCGGCCTTGGACGCCCTGGTGATGGGGGCGGCCATGCCGTCAATTGTGGCGCATCTGGGCGGGCTTCATCTATACAGCTGGGCCTTTTCTTCCTATCTTTTGAGCCGAGCGGTGGCCATGCCGCTTTTTGGAAAACTCTGCGATCTTTACAGCAGCAAAAAACTTTTCAATGTTTCCATCTGTATTTTTCTGGTCGGCTCCGTATCGGCCGGGATTTCCCAGAATATGACACAGCTTATTTTATCCCGGGTGATTCAGGGCATCGGTGCCGGCGGAAGCTTTGCCCTAACCTATATTGTTTTGGCCGATATCTCTTCGCCGGAAAAACGCGGCAAGATGATGTCCATAGCCAGTTTTGTGTGGGGGGTGGCCAGTGTTCTGGGTCCGACCCTCGGCGGGTTTATCGTCAATTATTTCTCGTGGCGCTGGATCTTCTTTATCAATATACCGGTGGGAGCGGTTTCCCTGCTGGGGATATTCTTGTACCTGATCGAAACCCGTGAAAAACGGGAAGTAGTTTCCATAGATTATCTGGGCATGTTAACCCTTTCTTCCAGTATCCTGGCGTTGTTGATCGCTTTTTTGCTGGCCGGCCGAAGTTACCCCTGGCTGTCCTTTCAAATTGTCGGGCTATTTGCGGTCGCCGCCGCCGTTGGCTTGGCTTTTTATCATGTGGAAAAGCGGGCCAAAGAACCGATTCTATCCATGGATTTCTTCAAGCTGAGACGGTTTCGTTTCGGCAACGGGGCCGCTTTTTTTGCCAGTTTTGCTATTTTTTCGCTCTTTTCATTCAGTCCTTTATTTATTCAGGGCGCTCTGGGCAAAACACCGGCACAATTGGGGCTGGCCATGATGCCTTTGAGCCTGGGATGGTCATTCGGCGCTCTGGCTTGCGGGCAGGTGGTCAATTTGATTGGAAAAAGAACCGCAAGCATTCTGGGCGGCGTTCTTCTGGTATTCGGCAGCGCCATGACCCTATGGTTTTCTTCGGGAACTTCTTTGGTGTTATGTTCGATTATTTTGACAGTGGCCGGTCTCGGCATGGGCTTTGTCTCCATTGCCACACTCCTTGTGGTGCAAAACAGTGTGGACATTTCAAACTTGGGCGTTGCCACCGCCTCCCACCAGTTCGCCCGGACACTTGGAGGCACCATCGGTATCGGCATATCCGGCAGTCTTGTCACGGTTACGTTTTTAAACGCTATGAAAAAGGTGTTGAGT
>CAZKDT010000243.1:0-5037 GCA_964551515.1 uncultured Desulfobacteraceae bacterium
GTCTGCGCTACGTATTTAGCTTTGGGGAAAAGGTGTCAGGTTTCAGGTGTCAGGGTCGAGAAACTTGAAGAGCTGAAACCTGAACACTGACACCTTACGATTGAACTCAATAACCAATAATCTTGATTTACACCCCTTGGGGAATGAAAATGGGGTGAACGGTACCAAAAGGCTTATTGACAGGATAGAGACATTTTATTGTTTTTTTTATATAATTATTGTACGAAAACCAGACCTCTTCGGGGATGGCCGGATGATAATCCCTCATAGAGAAAAAATCACACCATCCAATAAGAGGAAACTAAAGCAGAATGATTGATGAACAGGTTTGTTTACAAAATGTGCGCCAAATCATAAACCTGTGCAAAATTGACCTGATTTAAAGGGTTCCATCCCGACTGGTCAGATTTACAAAAGAGACTGGTTCGACAAGTTTCTTGATATTACAGGCTTTGTTATGGGCTATCTTTCAGGGCTCATATCTCGTTAGTGCTCACAGGCTTCAATTATGAAAAAAAGAACACCCATCGCTGTGGTGGGAATGGCGTGTCTGTTCCCCGGGGCTCCGGACCTGAATACGTTCTGGCAAAATATCGTTAACAAGGTTGATGCAACGGTTGAGGTGCCCTCAGACAGATGGATTGTTGAACCTGATTTTATGTATCATTCCGATCCCATGCCGGACAAAGCTTTTTCAAAGCGATCCTGTCTTATACATGATTTTAAATTTGATCCCAAAGGAATTGATCTTGACGAGAAACTGTTAAAAGAACTGGATCCGTTGCATCAAATGGTGCTGAGTACAGGCCGGGAAGCATTATCAAGCTGTGTGACCCCGGCGATTGATAAAAAGAATATCGGGACCGTTCTTGCTGCCATTGCATTGCCTACGGACGCTTCCTCTTCAATCACAAGAAAGATACTGGGAACATCCTTTGAAGAAAAACTTTTTGGCCGTATGGCCCCGGATAAACAGATACGGCTTTCCAGGGAGGAATGCCTGGCCGGCCGGGTAACCAGCCTGCCCGGAGCCATACTTGCCCAAGGACTCGGCCTGGGGGGCGGAAGCCATACTCTGGATGCCGCTTGTGCCTCATCCCTGTATGCGGTTAAATTTGCCTGTGATGAATTATGTTCTTTTCGGGCGGACGCCATGCTGGCCGGAGGCGTTTCAAGACCGGAATCTCTTTACACTCAGGTCGGTTTCAGTCAGCTCCGGGCGTTATCCCCTTCAGGCCGTTGTGCTCCGTTTGACCAAAGTGCAGATGGTCTGGTGGTGGGAGAAGGCGTGGGTATGCTGGTTTTAAAAAGGCTGGATGACGCCTTGCGGGATCAAGATCATATTTATGCGGTAATAAAAGGGATTGGGCTTTCCAATGATATGCGGGGCAATCTTCTGGCTCCGGACAGTAAAGGCCAGGTTCGTGCCATGCGCAGCGCTTATGCGGACGCGGGATGGTCTCCTCAAGATATTGATCTCATTGAGTGCCATGGGGCCGGCACACCCGTGGGAGATGCAGTGGAACTTGAGAGTTTGAGAACCCTCTGGGGCGAATCCGGCTGGTTAAATCAACAATGTGCCATCGGATCCGTCAAATCCATGATCGGCCATTTATTGACCGGTGCAGGCGCCGCCGGGATGATCAAAACCCTTCTGGCATTAAAAAATAAAACCTTGCCTCCATCGCTTAATTTCAATAAACCTCCGGCAAAAAGTCCCCTTCGTAACAGTGCGTTTCGAGTACAAACCCGGGCGGAACCATGGGTGCGGAAAGATAAAGATACTCCCCGGCGAGCTGCGGTCAGTGCGTTCGGATTCGGAGGCATAAACAGCCACCTGCTTTTTGAAGAATGGGATCCGGAAATTGAAAATTGCTCATTGAAAATTGCCGATTCTCCTGCTTCAACCCCCAAGTATCAATTATCAATCAATCATCAATCATCAATTGTCAATGGTCAATGGTCAATTAAAAAGCCTTCGGTAGCAATTATCGGCATGGCATGTGCTTTCGGTTCTTTAACATCTCTGAAAGGGTTTCAGGAAACCGTTTTCAGAGGAGAATCCATCATCGCAAAACGGCCTGAAGACCGGTGGAACGGATGTGATGCTATCGCCGAGGGTATCCTTGACCGAGCAGGAGCCTGGGGGGGATATATGAATGAACTTTCTCTTAATCTCAGAGAATTTCGAATACCCCCCAATGAAATTCCGGATATTCTTCTCCAGCATCTTTTAATGCTCAAAGTTTCCGCCGACGCCATGAAAGATGCGGGCCTTCTCCTGACACAGGAACGAACGGACATGGGGGCCTACATCGGCATGGAATTTGACTTTGAAGCCACGGATTTTCATCTCCGCTGGCACCTGAAAAATTTAGTTCAGAGCTGGAAAAAATCAAACCGTCCGGGATTAAGTCTTAGGGATGAAAAAGAAACCGGTGTCTGGCTGGAATCGTTACGGGACGCGTTTCGACCGCCACTTACCCCCTCACGAACCTTGGGCGCCCTTGGCGGAGTCATTGCCAGCAGGATCGCCAGAGAATTTCGTTTCGGAGGTCCGAGCTATGTGGTATCCAACGAAGCGGCCTCCGGTCTGAAGGCTCTTGAAATCGGGGTGCGATCCCTGCAGCAAAAAGAAACCAATGCCGTTCTTGTGGGAGCGGTTGATCTTTGCGGTGATGTCCGCAGTGTGATCACATCCCATCAGGTGAGACCGTTTACCCGAAGTCACAACATAAATCCCTTTGACCGGTCCACGGATGGAACGCTTCCCGGCGAAGGCGCTGCGGCGCTGGTACTCAAAAGGCTTGACCAGGCAATAGCGGACGGCGACAGGATATATTGTATTATCAAGGGAATCGGAAAAGCCGGCCAGGGGGGTGTTACCACCCATAGGCCGTCAAAAAACGCTTATATTCTTTCCCTGAAACGATGCGTTGAGGATGCCGGCATTTCACCGTCTTTGATAAGTTTTTTTGAAACTCACGGCAGTGGAAATCCTTTGGAAGATCAGGTCGAATCAAAAGCCCTTAACGAGTTTTTTGCAGGCCGTAAAGAACCGTGCGCCATCGGATCCGTAAAACCCAACATCGGACATGCCGGAGCTGTCTCCGGACTGGCGTCATTGGTTAAAACCAGCCTGTGTCTGTACCAGGAGATCATTCCCCCCTTACCTAATTTTATCAAACCCGGCGATCCATCCTGGCAAACCGGTCCTTTTCATATGCCCGCTTTTCCGCAATACTGGCTCAGAGATCGAAAAGACGGTCCACGCAGGGCATGCACCGGCGCCATGACAACGGATGGCAACTGCATGCATGTAATCCTCGAAAGCGTTGAATATGAATCCGTTGACCGGATACCTGAAAAAGTAACACGGGAAAGAAAAAAACCCCTTGGTTTTATGGCGCCGGGACTTTTTGTGGTTGAAGGCGACAGTAAAGATATATTGATCGAGGGTCTTGAGGCCCTTCATCTTCATATCAAAGATTCATCCAACCGGCTATTCCCGGCCGCTTTGCTGCGAGAAAAAAAATGGGAACCAGATCCTAAGATCGAACAGGTGGCCCGGTCCTGGTATCTTAAAAACGGATTGGATAAAGATAAAAAATTTGCCGTATCCCTGGTTGCAGACAATATCTTTGAACTGGAAAAATGTATCCGTGAGGCTCAACGGGCGATTGGGTCCGATACCCCCAAACGTATGAACGGTCCGGAGGGGATTTGTTATTCTCCCCATCCTTTGGGTATGACCGGTGAGATCGCCTTTGTCTTTCCCGGTTCGGGAAACCATTATGTTGGAATGGGCAGAGGCGTGGGGGTGCTGTGGCCGGAAATTCTTCGCGAAATGGATGCGGTGACGCATCAATTAAAGCGCCAGCTTATCCCGCATTGTTATGTGCCCTGGAGAACCTCATGGGAACCGGGCTGGGAAAAAGCAGCCCATGACACCATTATTTCAAATCCGTTGCATATGATCTTCGGACAAGTGGTTCACGGCGGGGTTATGACCAAGCTTATAAAAAGTTTCGATATACATTCCCATGCGGCTATCGGATACAGCCTTGGAGAATCCGCAGCGCTTTTCGCCATGGAGGCTTGGCCGGACCGGGACAACATGTTAAAACGGATGCTTGCCACCGACCTGTTTTTTAACCAACTTGCCGGACCCTGCACTGCGGCACGCAACGCATGGGGAATTCCTATGGATGAAGATGTAAACTGGTGCGCTGCGGTTGTCAATCGCCCGGCGGATATTGTTCGCACGGTTATCGACAAATGGCCTTTTACAAAACTTCTGATTGTTAATACCCCGGATCAATGTGTGATCGGCGGCAGGCAGAACCATGTATCGGGCGCTATTGAGGAACTTGGCTGTGAGGCTGTCTTTCTCGAAGGGGTGGTTACGGTTCACTGTGATGCAGCGGCTCCGGTGGCGGATGCTTACAAAAAGCTTCATCTGTTTCCCTGCACTCCGCCAAAAGACGTCCGGTTTTACAGTTGTGCACTGGCTCGCTCCTACATTCCCACAAAAGAAAGCGCTGCGGCCTCAATTCTGGATCAAGCCATTTCCGGTTTTAACTTCACCACATTAATCGAGCAGGCCTATCAAGACGGTGTCCGGATCTTTCTTGAAATGGGCCCCCACGCGTCCTGTACCGGTATGATAAACCGCATTCTCGATCAAAAGCCTCACCTTGCGGTTTCCGCATGCTTTCGCGGTGAAGACGACTATCTTTCCATGGTTAAACTTCTGGGAACACTGATTGCAGAAAGAGTTTGGGTGGATCTTGAAAAATTATACGGAAACCATGCATATGCTCCAAGTGTCACTGAAATTATAGATGAAAAACCAGATCATCAGATAACGCTGAGAGTGGGTGGGAAAATACCGTGTCCGTCTTTGCCCGGGGCAGATGGCAAAAGGCAGAGGACAGAGGACGGAGGACAGGTGTCAGGTGTCAGATGTCAGGTGTCAGGGGAAGGAGAAAAGAAGGCAGAGGTCAGAGGTCATAGGTCGGAAGAGAGAGAACAGGT
>CAZKDT010000244.1:0-4998 GCA_964551515.1 uncultured Desulfobacteraceae bacterium
AACGGGGGTCACAACCGGTATTGTAAAATACCGAACAGCCATTCTTTTGACAGCCATCTTTGTCTTGATAGGGTCTATTATCGAGGGGCCCAAATGCATGAGAATTGTCGGTGACCTTTCTCGACTGGTTCCCATCGAGGCCTTTTTATGCGCCCTGGCCGCCGCCATCACCATGACGATTCTTACTTACTTTGCCATTCCCGCTTCCACTTCCCAAGCCATTATCGGCGCCATAATAGGGGCCGGGATTTTATCGGGTTCAACGGATTTTTCCAAGCTGATTAAGATCGTTGCGTGCTGGATTCTGACACCCATCGGCGGAATAATTTTCGGGTATCTGCTTTACCACGGCCTTAAGTTTATCTTTGATAAGACGATCCAGAGTCTTACATATCGAAACACGATCTACACCGTCGGCATCCTTGTGGCAGGGTGCTACGGGGCCTATTCCCTTGGAGCTAATAACGTGGCAAATGTGACCGGCATATATGTAGGGTCGGGTCTTTTGTCCTGTCAAATGGCCGCTTTCATCGGAGGGCTCAGTATTGCTTCGGGTACACTCACTTACGGAAAAAAAGTCATGATTACGGTTGGCAAAGGTATTGCCCCCTTAGACCCTTTTACGGCTCTTGTAACGGTCCTGGCCGGAGCCCTGACCCTTCATCTTTTTACCCAGATCGGGGTTCCGGTCTCATCGTCACAGGCTGTTGTCGGAGCGGTGGTGGGTGTAGGCATCGTGGGGGGTCTTCGGACGGTCAATCCAAAAATGCTGGTAAAAATCGCCGTGGGATGGCTTATGACTCCTTTTGCAGCAGGATTAATGACGATTCTTTTTATTTATTTTATCTCATGCTTTAATGAACTCGTAAAAAGTCCGATTTAGACGGTTTCGTAAAAACTGAATGTTTTTCAAAAGTCTTTAGGAATGAGATCTTTTTGTTTTTTTCCTTTGCAGACTCCGCAGATATTGCATGATTCCATGGGGCATGGGGGAGAGGTTTTTTCTTGCAGGGCTCTTTTGTACTCTTGTTTGAGAAATGATTTGTTAATGCCGTGGTCAATAAAATCCCAGGGGAACAGTTCGTCTAAGGAGCGCTCCCGAAGCACGTAAAAATCAGGGTTTACGGGGGATTCTTTAAAGGTTTTGGGCCAGTTTCCCCGGTTTTTATGGGCCAGGGATAATATTTGCGCCACCTTGCGGTCGCCCCGTGACAACAAGGCCTGAATATAAGCCCATCGAGGGATATCCGCATGCACCCGAACATTTGCAACTCTTTTAAGACCTTGTTTTATCGTCTTTACCTTATTTTTCAACGAACGAATATCATCCATGGCAACCCATTGAAAAGGGGTAAAGGGCTTGGGGACAAAACTATTAAGACTGACGGTTATTTCTCCGATACGTTTTCTGACTTTGCTCGATTTGAGAAATCTGTGCTTTATCTTTTTGCAAAGAGTGACAATGGCTTCAACATCATCCATGGTTTCCAACGGAAGCCCCACCATAAAATAGAGCTTCAAGTTGGGTATGCCTTCAGCTACAAGAGTTTCAGCAGCGTTGAGGATATCTTCTTCAGTGATGCCCTTGTTAATGATTTTTCGCATACGTTCGGAACCTGCATCAGGTGCGATAGTAGCGGTTTTAACCTTGCTTTTCCTGAGCACTGACAGGAGTTCAGGCGAAAGGGCATCAGCTCTAAGGGAACTGAAAGATATTCTGATATTTTTTTCAAATTTTTGGTTGCAAAGCTTTTTGATATCAGGAAGATCCGAGACTGAAGCGCCAACAAGGCCGATCTCGTCAGTCATCGAAATGCCTTGTTGCATACATTTTTCGAGAAGGGAAAAGGGTCTGAATCTTGGCGGCCTGTAAACAAATCCTGTGCTGCAAAATCTGCACCCATGGGGACAACCTCTACTGACCTCAATCAGAAATGTACGGTCGAACGTGGTATCCGGGGTTAATATGGCACTGCAAGTGGGAGTTTGGGAAAGATCTTCTAAAAACCCACGCTCAATTTTAATCGGTACGTTGATAACTGGTTCAAAAGTGCAAAGTGTTCCATCTGAATGGTATGTAGCCTTATAAAATGCCGGGACATAGGTGCCTGGAACGTTTTGGGCAAGGATTTTTAAACAGGACATTCTATCTTGATTCAGCAAGTCAGGCAAATCTGTATCAAAAAACCGGGGAAGAATAGCTTCGGCTTCCCCGATCAGAAAACAATCGACAAAGGGCGCCACAGGCTCGGGGTTTAAAAAAAAAGCGACTCCCCCTGCGATGATGAGAGGGTGGGGGGTCTCTCTATTGCTGGATCGCAGAGGAAGTCCCGCTTTTTCGAGAATTTGCAGAAGGTTGGGAAAGTCATTTTCAAATGATACAGAAAATGCGATGATGTCGAAATTAGAAACAGGGTTTCCGGACTCTATGGTGATTATGCGACCTGCTCCCTCCCTGCTATTCTCCGGCAGGAAAGACCTTTCGCATACAACGTGCTCAATTTTGTTGAGCAGATAATATACAGTCTGAAAACCGAGATTCGACATCCCAACATGATACGTGTTGGGGTAGATCAGAGCGACCTTGATTCGTCCTTTCCATTGTTTGCGAATGGTTCCGATTTCTGATTCAGCAAATCTTTTATGGAATTTGTCGGTTTTCCATGTCATTGATGATTAAATATCAATACCTGACCCGGACAAGCCGGAATCGAAAATATTTGCCACAAAGGCACCAGACACGAAGGATATATTTATTATTCTTTCTTCGTGCCCTGGTGGCAGAATGGAAAAAGTTTTGCCACAAAAAGCAAAAAAATATAAATAAGTGCTTAGTCCGCTTTTTTTCTTAAAAATGCCGGCACATCCAAGTCATCGAGGTCGTTGTTGTCAAGTACAATCCCCTTGTATCCTCTGTAAGTGGCACCGCTCGATTCGGCCACTGCTTCTTTCCGACGGATAAATGTGGGCTTGTCATAATCTATGGCATTATTTAAGTCGTCCGAATTGATATCCCTGATAATGCCTCTGAGGCCAGTTTCCATTTTAGATTTGAAACCTGAATTGAGTCCGGTTGCAATAACAGTTACACGCATCTCATTGTCCAGAGTGTCGTCTACCACGGTTCCCCATATAATATCAGCATGTTCTCCAACTTCATTATATATCCGCTCTGAAGCTTCAGCCATCTCTTCCATTGTCAAATCGTTATTACAGGTTATGTTCATCAAAACTCCTTTGGCACCGGAAATAGAGATATCTTCCAGCAGAGGATGGGATATTGCACGTTCGGCAGCTTCCAGAGCACGGTTTTCACCACTGGATATGCCTATGCCCATGATGGCCATACCGGATTTAGACATGATTGTTCTGACATCGGCGAAGTCGAGATTAATCAGCCCGGGCATCAAAATCAGGTCAGTAATGCCCTTGACAGAATGGAGCAGAATTTCATCAGCTTTTTTGAACATGTCAGTCATTTTAGCGTTTTTTGACGCAAGCCCCCTCAGCCTGTCATTGGGTATGGTGATAACCGTGTCAGCGACTTCTTTGAGGGCATTAATCCCTTCTTCAGCCTGTTTTGCCCTTTTATTGCCTTCAAATGAAAAAGGCTTTGTAACTACTGCAACGGTAAGGGCATCAATTTCTTTACAGATTTCAGCGATAACCGGGGCAGCCCCGGTGCCCGTACCACCGCCGAATCCTGCAGTGATAAACACCATGTGGCTTCCCTCAAGCGTACTTTTGATGGCTTCGTAATTTTCGAGCGCGGCTTCCCTACCGACTTGAGGATTAGCCCCGGCACCGAGTCCCTGTGTTAACTTTTCTCCAATCTGTATTCTCACGGATGTTTTGGAGATTTCAAGGGCTTGTGAATCTGTGTTGGCGGCAATAAATTTTACGCCCTGTAGCTTGGAGTCGATCATATTGTTAATCGCATTTCCTCCTGCTCCTCCAACACCAATAACCATGATTTTTGCAGAACTTTCATTTTCTACCAAGGTAAACATTTTTCCCCACCTCCTGTAAAATAAGTTTAAATTACATCTTTAAACCACCGTTTCATCCGAGCCATGACCCGGTGAAAAATATTTGAGTCACGGATTCTAAATTTCTTTTCGGGCTGATTTTTTGCCCCGTACAGGACAAGCCCCACAGCAGTGGCATACATGGGATTGTTGACCACATCAGTAAGGCCTCTGATTCCCCTGGGTGTGCCGAGTCTGCTTGGGATATCGAAAATCGATTCGGCAATATCTATTATACCGTGTAAAAGGGATGAACCCCCTGTCAGAACCAGGCCGGATATCATAAAGTCTTCCATACCGGCCCGGAAGATTTCTCTTTTTATTAATGTGAAGATTTCTTCGATACGGGGTTCTAATATTTCTCCCAGTATTTGTCTGGGAAGTTTCCTTGGCTTGCGCCCCCCCATACCCGGGACTTCAATGGTTTCTTTGTTGCTGATATCTTGGGTAACACAGGTGCCGTATTTTATTTTTATCTTTTCAGCTTCAGCCTGGGATGCGCGTAAACCAATACTGATATCATTTGTCAGGTTGTTGCCGCCAAGTGACAGAACAAATGTATGTTTAATGTTTTTTCCGAAAAAGATTGCCAGGTCACTCGTTCCACCGCCAAGATCCAGAAGTGCCGTGCCCAGATCTTTCTCCTCATCGGTCACCACGGATTCACCCGAAGCAAGGGGTTCCAAGACAATATCGCAGACATCAAGACCGGACCGGTTTGCGCATTTTACGATATTATGAGCAGATGTGACCGCACCGGTCACAATATGAATTTTAGCTTCCAGTCTTACACCGGACATGCCCACAGGATTCTGAATACCGCCCTGGTCATCGATGATAAATTCTTGGGGAATGACGTGGATGACTTCACGGTCCATGGGGATTGCCACAGCGCGTGCTGCATCAATGACTCGTTCCACATCATTTTTTGTTACTTCAGACCCCTTTATTGCTACGATTCCACGACTGT
>CAZKDT010000245.1:0-4992 GCA_964551515.1 uncultured Desulfobacteraceae bacterium
GTTTCAGGCTGGTTCTCGCTTTTTCACTACTGACACCTGACACCTGAAACCTGAGCGCCAGTGTCCAATTTTCATGCAATCCCTTGAAAATTAAGGAGTCACGATTATTTTTCCAGGCTTAATGACGAGATCTGTTGTTATTCTTTCCCTCCGGGGCAGAGCCTCTCTGGGGTGGTGCCTTAGTGTCTTGGCGCCTTTGTGGCGGGAAGAAAAAAGTTTTGCCACAAGAAGCACAAAGTATACAAATAAGGAACTAATAGAAACCATCAACCCAATTTAAATGGAGAGTTATAATGAAAATATTATTGAAAGAAACCATCGAATCATTAGGAATAATCGGCAGCGAGGTAACCGTAGCGGATGGTTATGCCCGTAATTACCTTTTACCTCAGAACAAGGCTGTGCCTGACACGCCTCAAAATCGCAAAATGCTGGAGCAGGACAAAGCCAAATTTGAGCTCCAGATTGCCAAGGAAAAAGAGTTTGCCCAGGAGATGGCAGACAGGCTTGAAGGTGTTGTGTGCACAATTACCGCAAAGGTGAGTGAAGAGGATCGTCTTTACGGCTCGATCTCTACCCGTGATATTATAAATGCCCTTGCAGATAAAAATATTGAAGTGGAAAAAAAGATGATTTTGCTTAGCGAACCCTTCAGAAATACTGGCACCTACAAAGTCCCTATTCGAGTTTACAAGGATGTGGAGCCTGAAATTATTATTGAAGTGGTGCCCGAATAAATATTCTTATGGCAGATAAAAAGTTAAAAACCGGAAAAGACCCCTATCTTTATCATCTTCCACCCCAGAGCCTTGATGCCGAAGAATCTATTTTAAGCGCAATTCTGGTTGATAACGATACCCTGCTTGAAGTTCTCGAGATCCTCTCACCGGAGGATTTTTACAGATCTGCGCATCAAAAAATATTTTTTGCCATATCAGAACTCTTTTCGAGAAATGAGCCTGTTGATCTGGTAACGTTGACCAATATATTAAGAGAGCAGGACCGGCTGGAAGAAATCGGAGGAGCAGCATTTCTTGCAAATCTCGTAGATACTGTCCCGTTAGCTGTAAATGCACAATATTATGCTAAAATCGTCCATGACAAAGCCTGTTTAAGACGCCTTATTGAAAAATCAAATTCCATAGCCAAACGGTGCTTTGAGGATCGAGGTGATGTTGATAACGTCATCGATTTTGCTGAAAGTTCCATTTTTGAGATATCTGAAAATAAAATCAGGCCGGCATTTTATCCCATCGGCAAAATAATCGAAATCAACATTGATCTTCTTGAAGAACGCCAGGGAAACAGGGCTCTGGTGACCGGTGTTGCCTCAGGCTTCACCAAACTTGACGAGCTAACTGCAGGTTTCCAGAAATCTGATCTTATCATCCTTGCCGGGCGCCCGGGTATGGGAAAAACAGCTCTTGCCCTGAATATTGCGAAGAATGCAGCCGTGGATTCAAATATTCCCGTTGCCATATTCTCCCTTGAAATGTCAAAGGAACAGCTATCCTTGCGAATGCTCAGTTCCGAGGCAAGAATTGATTCTTCTCGCTTAAGAAGGGGATTCATAAGCCAGGACGATTGGATAAAAATCACCGATTCTGCCGGAGTTTTGTCTCAAGCGCCTATCTTTATTGATGACTCGCCTAACATTACAGCTCTGGAAATTAGAGCCAAGTCACGCAGGTTAAAGATGGAAAAAAATATCGGCCTTATTATTATTGACTATTTACAGCTTATGAGAAGCCGCGTCTCGGCCGAACGGCGGGATCTTGAAATCTCGGAAATCTCTCGATCTTTAAAAGCCTTGGCCAAAGAGCTCGATCTCCCGGTTGTTGCACTCTCCCAGTTGAACCGAAAACTGGAAGAACGTAGTGATAAACGTCCGCAGCTTTCAGACTTGAGGGAGTCCGGAGCGTTAGAGCAGGATGCCGACGTTGTGGCATTTCTTTACAGGGACGAACTATACAACAGGGATGAAAACAATCCCAACAAAGGCAAAGCAGAATTAATAGTGGCCAAACAGAGAAATGGTCCCACCGGATTCACCTTATTGACATTTTTGAACACCTATACTCGCTTTGAAAATTACGCCGCCAGAGAATAGCCCAAAATAAAAATGAAAAGGCTTTTCGGTAATATCAGCGGGCTTAAGGCCGGTCAGATTCGCAGGCTTGAAAATCTATACCGCCGTCGCCTTCCACCTCAATTCCTCATCACATTCGAACTTGCTCGTGATATAAGCAGGCTCTCCCATGAAATTCGCCGTCAGATAGGCCTTCTTATAAACCGTCAGGGAAAAATAATCTATGTCGTTGTTGGAGATCATCATGGAATTGTCATACCGAACACCAGTGAATATCGCGTGGCGCCCGGTCGTCTGAAAGGGCTCAGATGCATACACACCCATCTTAATAATGAACCATTGACAAAAGAAGACCTAACCGACCTTGCTCTTTTAAGACTCGATATCATGGCTGCAATCACAATGACCCGGAAGGGTTACCTTCATCAGGTTCATGCGGCGCATATTTTACCAAAAAGTTCAGCCGGAAAGCCGTTTGAGATATTAAAGCCCTTGAATTCCAACCAACTTGATATCGGATGTATAGACCTTATTCAGTCACTTGAAGCGGAAATTGAACATGTAACGTCTTCATTTGAATCAGCTACGGTAAAAGAAAGAGCTCTCCTTATCAGTATTACGACAATCTCCAAACATGCCGCCATGGATTCTTTGGCAGAGCTGGAAGATCTGGCTGTATCGGCTGGCATCGAAATCGTTGGAACTGCGCTGCAACAACGCCGAAAATTAAATGCCAGACTCCTTATGGGTATGGGAAAGCTTCAAGATCTGACCCTTCTGGCACTTCAAAAAGGAGCAACATTAATAATATTTGATCAAGAATTAAACCCGTCCCAAATTCGGTCGATTACTGATAAGATAGATCTGAAGGTAATTGACAGAACCCAATTGATTCTTGATATTTTTGCCCAACGGGCCCAATCAAAGGAAGGAAAACTCCAGGTTGAGCTTGCCCAGCTAAAATACCTGCTTCCACGACTAATCACAAAAAACACCGCCATGTCACGTTTGACCGGTGGTATCGGCGGCCGAGGGCCCGGTGAGACAAAGCTGGAAATAAACCGCAGGCGGGTGCGCGACCGGATAGTGCGGTTGGAAAAAGCATTGTCCCTTGTAATGAAACAGAGAAAACAGCAAAGGGCGAAGCGTACTAAAAAGGGGGTGGCTGTTATTTCCATTATAGGATATACCAATGCCGGAAAATCTACCCTGTTGAACACCATCACAAAGAGTGATGTTCGGGTTGAAAACCGGCTTTTTGCCACATTGGACCCATCCAGCAGGCGGCTTAAATTCCCGAAAGACATAGAAGTCATCATTACTGACACTGTGGGATTTATCAAAAACCTCCCAAAAGACCTTATGGTTGCTTTTCGTGCAACCTTGGAAGAACTTGACAACGCGGACCTTCTTTTGCATGTGATCGATATCAGCAATTCTCGTTTTGAAGATCAAATCGAGTCTGTTGAAAAAATACTTGCCGACCTTAATCTTCACAATATCCCCTTAATCCGGGTTCTAAACAAAAAAGATCTCGTTGACCAAACAATTGTTGACGTGTTGACCGGAACCCTTGGCGGAACAGCCATCTCGGCCAACCTCGAATCCACCTTGATGCCCCTGATCGAAAATATGGAAGCCGCGATACATCATATGAAAAATTTTTCATCAGAATATAGTTGATGGCTTTTTACGAAACCGATAAAATTAAATAAATGTTTTTTTACAAATTCATAAATCATCAATTATAAATCGAAAATCATCAATAATTTATGGTTGACATCTAAATAAAAATAAATATAGAAGTTCATTATTAATGGATCTGGAACATGCAAAAAGAATCGGTATCGCTGCAGCTTATAAAGGCCAGAGGGTGCTTCTGTCACACTACGGCAAGGTCAAGGTTGATAAAAAGGGCGCCATTGATCTTATTACAGAGGCGGATACAGGATCAGAAAAGACAATCATAGAGACAATTAAAAATACCTTCCCTGATCACAGTATCCTGGCAGAAGAAAGCGGTTTGAACAAAGGCAAAACGTATTATAAATGGATTGTCGATCCTTTGGATGGTACAACAAATTTTGCACATCAGCTCGGTCTTTTCTCTATTTCCATAGCTTTTGCTTTGGGCGATGATACAGTTTTCGGCGCTGTCTTAAGCCCGGTAACCGGAGAACTCTTTACTGCCGTAAAAGGCAAAGGCGCCGAACTCAACGGCCGTCCTATCAAAGTCTCTAACGCACAAAAAGTTTCAGAGAGTTTTCTGGTCACTGGATTCCCTTATGATCTGATAGATTGCTTCAATCCCCTGATGACCCGTTTTTCCAAATGCTTGAAAGCCTCTCAGGGAGTACGCAGACTCGGATCAGCCGCCATTGACCTTTGTTTTGTAGCCTGCGGGCGATTTGATGGGTTCTGGGAACAGAACTTAAAGCCCTGGGATACCGCGGCCGGGGAATTGATCGCAAGAGAAGCAGGGGCAACCATAACAGATTTTTCAAATAAACCGTTTAATATTTACAAAAAAGAAATTCTTGCAACCAACAGTTACGTTCATGAGGAAATGCTTTCATTGTTAGAGCTAAAGGATACTGCATGAAAAAAGAATTAATGAATAAAATTTCTTTTGACCATCATCTTGGATGTTTTGGTAATTTTAATATTGAGGATCCGGTCTGCAAAAAGCTTTGTGCTTTAAGGCTGCGTTGCGCCATAGATAGCAACAAAAATGCCCGGATAGACCTATTAGAGGATTTGATATATTCTAACGAAATGTTTATCAAAATACAGTAATTTGTAACAGTTTAGTTCTTTGAAACAAATCAATTTCAAGCGACCTTCAAGTATGATTAAATTTTAGTTATCGGTTCACAGAATAGTTGGGACAATGGAAATTCCAA
>CAZKDT010000246.1:0-4973 GCA_964551515.1 uncultured Desulfobacteraceae bacterium
AATACAATCATAATGCGATGTTTGCACGCAGTCCTGAAACACAGCTCATCTCCGGGCTTTTTGAGAACTTACCAAAAAAAATAGATAACATATTTAATTTCTTGACATAAACAGCCTACAAAAGTAAGTTCATAAATACATATAGTTTAAAATCTATCTCAACAAAAGGAGCGTGCCATGACACTCACAAAAGCTAACATCATCGATGCAATCGCCGAAGCCAATGGATTACCCCGTAACAAAGCATCCGAAACTGTAGAAAACCTCCTTGAAATCATCAAATCTACACTGGCATCCAGCGAGGATGTCATGATCACCAGTTTTGGCAAATTTTGTGTCAATCAAAAAAATGAACGTAGAGGCCGGAATCCAGCTACCGGTGACGCCATTATGCTGGAACCCAGGAAGGTTGTTACGTTTAAATGTTCCGGCAAGTTGAGGGATAAGATTAACGGTAATTAAAAAAAGCGGTTAATCAATATGACAAATGATATCAGCCAGGAAATAGAAAAATTTCAATTTCACAACCTGCATCCCAAAATTTCCATTGGAACTGCAAGTGATAGATATGCCGGATGGATCGGTCAAATATATTCTAAGGATCGGTATGAAAATAGAATAAAAAGCCGTTCAAAAAAACTTTCCGGCAAATCATTTCAAGAGGACGTGTTGCCTGTTGAGAGTGTTGAAGAATATTTTCAACATTTTTCTTTTCTTGAGATGGATTTCACATTTTATAGATTACTGTTGGATAAAGACTCAGAGCCTACCACGAATTACCATGTATTGAGCACTTACAAGAAATACTTAACAGAAAATGACAAAATAATCCTCAAGGTTCCACAGGTTATTTTTGCTAAAAAATTATGGCGGTCCGGGAAATTCATTAAAAACAAAGATTACCTCGCTGCCTATGTGTTCATTGATCAATTTTATCAGCCTGCTCTGGATATCTTAGGCAACTTAGTAACAGGGCTTATTTTCGAGCAGGAATACCACGTTAAAAAAGAAAGATTATCGCCATCAGAAAATGCCCAAGCTTTGGATATATTTTTTGATAATATTCCCCAAGATGACAGATACCACATCGAATTAAGAACAGCCTGTTATCTATCAAAACCATATTTTAAGGTCCTTGAAAAATATGGTATCGGCCAGGTGCTTTCCCATTGGACCTGGTTGCCGCCACTTTCAAAGCAGATAAAATATAGTAAGGGTGAATTTTTTAACTCCGGGAATCAATGCATCATACGACTAATGACCCCCCGTAATATGAGATATGAAGACTGTTACAAAAAAGCTTATCCATTTGACAAAGAAATAGAAGGAATGATGACCCCTCAAATGATTGACGATTCTGTTGAAATAACAAGGCTTGCTATTGATCAAGACATCCACGTGAACATTACCATAAATAATCGTGCAGGGGGAAATGCACCAATCATTGCTCAGAAAATCGCCAAGAGATTTATATAAGAATGTACTGAAGTTTAAAAGAGGATTAGACAATGGATAATGTTGAGGTTCACTTGATTTGATAATCGGTGCTGCATGATATTTTTCATAAGATCGAAACAGGAATACGGTAAGAAAATTTAAATTAGTGATAGATTGATTTGTATGAGGTAATCTCAATGGAGCACAAGCTGAGCAAAATCTCAGCTCTGTTTTGGATATCACATCATCTCCTTCCACCTGAAATTGAATATATCACAACAATTTGTTATGTATAAAAAATGATTTTATGGCAAACTGTCGTAAAAATTCGATGAGCATTTCTTCTGAGATATCTCAATATAGTATCTCAATTTCATGTAAGATTAGCTACTTGCAAAATATTACCAGAGTTCAAGTTCAATTTTAAGCGAAAATATCTATCAAAATTGGCAGATACCCACGGGCGTAAGCCCGTGGGTATCTATTTACCAATATTATTTTAAGGAGTGTTATGAATAAGAAATTAATTATTATCGGTATCGGATTTGTTGGTGTTCTATTGCTGTGGATAGGGATTTCAATTTATCCGGACTGGTTGTGGTTTGAAAATTTGGGCTTTTCGCCTGTTTTCTGGACCATGCTGTTGAGCAAATTCGGGTTTGGATCGATGGTCTGGCTGCTTTTGGCCCTGATCATCGGTACAAACATCTACGCAGCCAATCGTTTAAACCCGCGCATCGGAGCAGGGGGGGATTTTAAAGTTGCTGACGATTATGTTTCCCAATCTGGCCTTTCCACTGCAACGCTAAAAACCCTGGTAATCGCTTTTATTCTGTTTTCCACCTTTTATCTTGCTTCAAAAGGCTCCTCTCAATGGGATTTGCTCCTGCGCTATCTGTATCAGCAGCCTTTTGGCAGCACCGACCCTGTTTTTAACCGGGACATCGGTTTTTACTTGTTCTCTCTGCCTTTTTACATTTTCATCCAAAATGGATTGCTGATTCTTTTTGTCGTGGCTGCACTGGCCACTATGGGCTGGTATCTAAAAAACGGTGCCCTGAAAATAGAGGGTGACTTCCGTCAGGTTGAGGGTGCCCTACCCACTTTGCCTAAAATCACCCTTGCGGAAAACGTTAAAAAGCATCTTATTTTTCTGGGTGGAATCGTTGTACTGCTACTGACCTGGGCCTATCGTCTGAAAATGTTCGGGCTTTTATATTCCACCCAGGGACCGGCTTTCGGCGCCAGCTATACCGATGTTCACATCAAGGTTCTGGCCTATAAGGTAATCGTTTCTGTCTCGATAGGATTTGCCGTCGTCCTTTTTATCAACGCCTTTAAACTTAGGGCAAAAATAATCTGGATTAGTGCGGCAATCTGGATAGGAGCCGTATTGGTGCTGGGAACAGGTCTCCCTATCCTGGTCCAAAAAGTTATCGTCAAACCCAATGAACTGGCCAAAGAATCCCCCTACATCGCCTACAATATCGATTATACCCGCAAAGCCTACAACCTGAATAAAATCAAAGAAATCGATTTTGAAGTGAACGAACAGCTCACTGCCCGGGATCTCAAGCAGCATGACGTAACGATCCAAAATATTCGGATCTGGGACGAGCGCCCGCTGCTTCAAACCTACCGGCAGATTCAAGCCATACGGCTGTATTACGATTTTAACAATGTCGACGTCGATCGGTATCCAGTCAACAACCAGTATCGCCAGCTCATGCTGGCCGCCCGGGAGCTGGTTGTCAACAAGCTGCCTCCCCAGGCCAATACCTGGGTCAACAGACACCTCATCTATACCCATGGCTATGGACTGGCCGCAAGCCCGGTCAATGAAGTGACCAGCGAGGGGCTGCCCCGCCTTTTTATCAAAGACCTGCCGCCTTCCTTTGAACCGGACCTGAGGGTCGTGCGCCCCGAGATCTATTATGGCGAAAAAACGGATGAGTATGTGATGGTAAAGACCAAAGCCCGGGAATTTGATTTTCCCAAGGGGGACAAAAATGTTTATAACACTTACCAGGGCAAGGGCGGTATCCATATCAAATCTTTTTTCAGAAGGCTTTTGTTTGCCATTGAGTTTTTGGATCCCCAGATACTGTTTACCACTTATTTAAGTCCGGAGAGCCGCATCATGTATAACCGACGGATTAACATGCGGACGAATTCGATTGCCCCCTTTCTCGATTATGACGGTGATCCCTATCTGGTTGTTTCCGGTGGAAAGCTCTACTGGATTCAAGACGCCTACACGACCTCTGCGATGTATCCCTATTCGCGCCGGTCTCGCGGCATTTTTAATAAAAGACAACTTAACTACATCCGCAATTCCGTCAAGGTAACCATCGATGCCTATAATGGGGATGTGGTTTTTTACATGATTGATGAAAAAGACCCCATCGTCAAAACCTATGCGCGGATCTTCCCGGATCTGTTTAAGCCTTTCAAGGAAATGCCCGCAGAGCTGAAAGAGCATATCCGCTACCCCAGAGATCTCTTTAAAATACAAATGGAGACTTACACGAAATATCACATGGAAGATGTTCAGGTCTTCTACAACCAGGAAGACCTCTGGCAAATTCCGGATGAGGTCTATGGGGAGAGCCGTCAGAAAATGGAACCTTACTACATCATTATCAAGCTGCCCGAAGAGCAAAAGGCAGAATTTTTCCTGATGACCCCTTTTACCCCTTCCAAGAAAGATAATATGATTGGCTGGCTGGCGGCCCGATGTGACCTGCCCGACTACGGCAACCTGCTGGTCTACAAGCTGCCCAAGGAAAAACTGGTCTATGGACCGATGCAGATTGAAGCCAGGGTGGATCAGCAAACGGAAATTTCCCGGGAATTGAGCCTGTGGGGGCAGAGAGGTTCCCGAGTCATCAGGGGCAATCTATTGGCTATTCCCGTCAGTGATACCTTTATCTATGTGGAACCTGTATATCTGGAAGCTATCCAGGAAGAAAGTCAAATGTCCCCAACCGGCACCCCTCAGCCCGGCGATAGAACCAAGCCCCAGAAAACAAGCGCGCTCGCACGTCCCCAGATGGAAAATTCAAGGGCCGCTTCTCTGCCTGAGCTCAAAAGAGTCATTGTCGCGTTTAGCAATCGCCTGATTATGGAGGAAAACCTGAACAAGGCCTTGAGCAGTATCCTGGACCTTGAAATAACCCCGAAACATCCGACTTCCCTGGCTATTCCTCAAATAAAGGGTGAAGGGTTATCAAAGCTCGGCGCGACGGCGCTGGACCACTATAATAAAGCCAAAGCATATCTGCGTCATGGCGATTGGACCGGCTACGGGAGGGAACTGGAAAATCTGGAAAAAATCCTTAAAGAAATGTCCGGAATGAAGAAGGAAAAAAATAAAAAAATGTAAATTGTCTTAATTCAGACATCGTAAGATGATTGAAAAACAGGTCTTTTTTTTGGGCATTATCCGGCGTGGTGAAGCCTTCTCAAAGCATAGGTTTCAGGTGTCGGGTGTCAGGTTTCAGGCTGGCTCTCGCTTTTTCACTACTGACACCTGA
>CAZKDT010000247.1:0-4961 GCA_964551515.1 uncultured Desulfobacteraceae bacterium
CCGGAGGGTAGAGTCTACAGCTCGGAGAGAGGGTAGGGCCTACGCCCCGGAGGGGCATGCGAAAAAAATAACCGCAGGCATATAGTTGATATTCCGAGGATTATTTTTTGAGTATAACGCAGAGATTGTGCGAAAAGACCACTAAACAAAAGACTCATAAAGAAAGCCGGATTATTCCCCGGCTTTTCTATTGTCTTGTGTTCAAGAGCAAACTGCATATGATACCCCATCTTTTTCGATATCAAAGGCTGGCAGTAGACGACGACTTTACCTTTAATGTCTCAAATCCGGAGCATCCTCGACTTTCGATCATTTAGTGCCTATTTATTGAAATCACATCATGTTTGCACATGATTTATTCCATAGTCAGATTGAATATTTAAGGAATTCTATCGATTTTTATAGAAAAGACAGAGCGAAGCGATACCATAAATTGTCAATATTCAATCGTCAATATTCAATTTAGTTCTGGCTTTGCCGGGTTGGGGTTTAACCGTGAGGGTTGGACAGGGTTAAAATTGACCCACAAAGGGATTAAAGCGTTTTTCGCTGCCGATGCTTGTTTCCGGGCCATGTCCTGAAAGGACTCTTACATCATCTTCTAACTTGAAAAGTTTCGTCTTAATGCTTGATATGAGGGTGTTAAAATCTCCGCCGGGGAAATCGGTGCGTCCGATGGACCCGGCAAAAAGTGTATCTCCCACAAATACAATCCCATTGGCATAGAGTGAAATACCCCCTGGCGTATGTCCTGGAGTATGAATAACCTTTAACGCAATTTCCCCAAAGGAGACCGTATCATCTTCTTCGATGGTTTGATCACACGGCGGCGAATTTTCTACTGAAACCCCAAAAACAGCTGCATTGGATGAAATCATCTCCAGCATTGGTGCATCAAGGGGATGAATCAAAATATCTGCACCCGTTGCATCCTTTATTTTACCGTTTGCGCTAACATGGTCAAAATGACCATGTGTATTGATAATATATTTTACTTTCAACTTGGAATTCGCAAGAGAAAGCAGAATTCTGTCGGCATCACCCCCGGGATCGATAACAACAGCTTCCTTTGTTTTTGCACAGCCGAAAATGAAACAGTTTGCCATAAGCGGTCCAACAACAAGTTCTTTAATAATCAACACAGCCTCCTTAGTTCATTAAAATTGAATTTTGTAAAAAAAAAGTTTGATCACACTACGAAATACACGAAGGTTATATATTTTATTCTTCTTTTCCTTCGAAAACTTTGTGATAAAAGTAAAACAGATCTTTTTTGGTTCTCTCCAAACTGTAGATTATACGAGCCGGAGACCGGCTTGTCCGGGTTGGGGTTGAATGTTCTGATTCGTAAATTCGATGACGTATTTTATGTCATTATGCCAATTACAGATACATCAAGCTAAATTCCGTCGGATGTAATCAAAGCCGGGGCTTTTGGGTCCGAATATTTACCAGTTTGGTTTCTATGAATATTATTCTTTACATTAATCTCTTCTTTTTCAAGTGCCATGCGAATGCTGTCGAGAATCCCATTGATAAAAGCACCTGATTCCTTGGTGCCGAATTTCTTTCCTATGTCAATGGCTTCGTTGATGGATACTTTTGATGGGATATCATGGCAGTAAAGCATTTCATATACTGCAACTCTCATTGTGTTCCTGTCAACGCAGGACATGCGGCTGAGCTTCCAGTTGTCGGAAAAACGTTCAAGGATCGAATCGATGTCAGCCTTACCTAGCATAACACCCTTTACAAGCTTGAGAAAGAAGGGGAGTACTTTCCTTGAAGGAGTAAAATTGTCACAGAAGCGTTCCAGCATCTCATTTGAGTCATTCTGACCCATATTCATATAAAAGAGCGCCTGCATGGCAAGCTCTCGTGACTTGCGACGGTTTCCCATGGTTATGCCTGATCGACAACCTCAATCAAGTTTGCCATCTCAACTGCAGTTATTGCAGCATTCCATCCTTTATTGCCGGCTTTTGTCCCGGCACGTTCGATAGCCTGTTCGATGGTATCGGTTGTCACAATGCCAAAGATAACCGGAATCCCAGAATCGAGACTGACCATAGCGATCCCTTTGGATACTTCAGCACTTACATAATCAAAATGTGGTGTTGCCCCCCGAATTACGGCGCCCAGACAAATAACGGCACTATATCGACCTGTTGCCGCCATTTTTTTTGCCAACAACGGTATCTCAAATGCGCCGGGAACCTTAACAATTTCAATATCTTCATCTCGGGCACCGAAACGAAGCAGTCCATCAACGGCACCCTCTTTAAGCCTGTTTGTGATAAAATCATTAAAACGGCTTACCACAAGTGCAAATTTTTTACCCTCTGCCAACAGGTTAGCTTCTAAAACTTTTGGCATTTACATTCCTCCCGGTTTATTCCTGTTTATCAGCAATTCTCATTTTGAAAAAATATCCCTGTGAGAGCGGCTTTCCAGCCGCGAAAAATCGTGGCAAAATGCCACTCACACGGTATCTGGAAATGAACTTGGCGCCATAATGAGAGTTGCTACCTGTTTATCCTGGTTAAGGTGTTGTATCAATATTTAACAGATGTCCCATCTTAAGTTTTTTGCACTCAAGATACCCAACATTATATTTATTGGGTTTTGTTTCAATCTTTACCTGCTCAACAATACTGAGCCCATATCCTTCAAGGCCGACCATTTTCTTGGGATTATTTGTAAGAAGCCTCATCTTTTTAACCCCGAGGTCCACAAGAATCTGGGCGCCAATTCCGTAATTTCTCATATCAGGCTTGAATCCGAGTTCTACGTTCGCCTCAACCGTGTCAAGTCCCTGATCCTGGAGTGCATATGCCTTTAATTTATTAACAAGGCCGATACCTCTGCCCTCCTGGCGGATATAAAGCAATACCCCAGACCCTTCTTTGTCAATCATTCCCATGGCCTTATGCAGTTGTTCTCCACAGTCGCAGCGGAGTGAACCGAAAATATCTCCTGTCAGGCATTCCGAATGAACCCGCACAAGTACGGGCTTGTTAGAATCGATTTCACCCTTGACCATGGCGATGTGAAGCAAATCATCTACCTGATTTTCATACACAATGGCGTGAAATTCGCCGGCATTCAAAGTGGGGACAACCGTTTCCGCTGACCTCGTTACAAATGATTCGGTCCGCATCCGGTATTCAATGAGGTCAGCGATTGTACATATTTTGATATCATGTTTTTTACTGAAATTTTCCAGAGCTGGCATTCTGGCCATGGTACCGTCTTCATCCATGATTTCACAAATTACGCCGGCAGGTTTTAAACCGGCAAGGCGCGCCAGATCTATAGAACCTTCCGTCTGCCCGGCACGCACCATCACTCCGCCTTCTTTTCCCCGCAAAGGGAATACATGTCCGGGGCGGACAAGATCACCCGGTTTGGCATCATCTGCCACAGCCGTAAGGATTGTAGTGGCACGGTCCGCAGCAGAAATACCGGTGGTTACGCCGCATCGAGCTTCAATGGATACTGTAAAACCGGTCTTAAACTGTGATGTGTTGTTGTCGACCATCAGCGGAAGATTCAGAGAATCTATCTTTTTTCCAGTCATGGAGAGGCAGATGAGTCCCCGACCGTATTTTGCCATGAAATTAATGGATTCAGGTGTAACCGCTTCGGCGGCCATTGTAAGGTCACCCTCATTTTCTCGATCTTTATCATCAACGAGAATGACCATACGTCCGGCCCTTATTTCTTTAATAGCATCTTCAATAGCAATAAGTGACATTATAAATTATTTTCTCCTCTTAATAAAACAACGGATAAACACAAATAAACACGAATTTAAAAAAAATAGCATACCACAATTTCAGATGTTTTTTACATGCCTATTTGTGTGCATTAGCGTCTATTTGCGGTTAAATAAAACCACGGATGAACACTGGATAATAGGTAATGGGTTTAGATAAAACCGGTCTTAGCCAGAAATTGCATATCTATAGACCTGCCGGTTTTGTCTTTTTTATCACTGTGTTGTATTTCTGTAACAAAGCGTTCAACATACTTTGAGATCATGTCTGTTTCAATATTGACTGAATCTCCAACCCTGTTAAGTCTCATGGTTGTCAATTTTGCAGTATGTGGAATTATACTTACGTCAAAACTGCTGCGCTCGCAGTTGTTGATTGTAAGACTGATGCCATCCACTGCAACCGAGCCTTTTTTTATCATGTAACGTGAAATAGATTTAGGTACTCCAATACAAACAATGACGGAATTGCCTTTGTTTTGTCTCTGTTTTACTGTTCCCATGCCATCGATATGTCCCGAAACAAGATGACCATCTATGCGGCCGGAAAGTTGAAGGGCACGCTCAAGGTTCACACGATCTCCAATTTTTGCTTTGCCAAAGGTTGTCCTTGTGAGAGTTTCGGGTGACACATCAACTTGAAAGCGTTTGCCATGGATCTTAACCACAGTCAAACAGACACCGCTAATCGAAATACTGTCTCCGATCTTGGTCTGTTCAAGAACAAAATCCGCATTAAAAGCAAAACGTTTTCCATGGCCTTGAGGAAAAATCTCAATAATCGTTCCCAGGCCTTCTATGATTCCTGTAAACATAAATTAAAAAAATAAGCGATAATATTATACTTAACTTCTACAAGCGATTGATAACGCGGCAGATCTGACCGAGACGAGACTCATGAAGGATTAATTTTTTTTTGAAATCTAATTCGGATTTCATCCTTTTGTTTTGCCTGTTATCAACATATTCATATTGATAATAAGATTTCAATAGCACATTGTAAATATCCAAAATTATTTCTTTCAAAAAAGATGAGCTCGTAAAAAGTCCGATTTAGATGGTTTCGTAAAAAAAGTTAATACAGGTTTTAGTTGGTGTCCATTCAGAAATGGTAGATTTTGGTTTCCAGCAAGGCCCGAGCGAGTTTTCAACCGCCCCAGTACGATCTGCCGGACCTACGGGG
>CAZKDT010000248.1:0-4945 GCA_964551515.1 uncultured Desulfobacteraceae bacterium
TCTCACCCTTGAAAAGCTGGGAATAGATGTTGAATGTCAGCACCATGAAGTGGCTACCGCAGGCCAGGCAGAGATCGACATGCGGTTTAAACCGCTTATCCAAATGAGCGACCAGCTGGTGTGGTTCAAGTACGTGCTCAAGAATGTGGCTTACAAACATAACCATACCGTAACATTTATGCCCAAGCCTCTTTTTGAAGATAACGGTACCGGAATGCACACTCATTGTAGTATCTGGAAAGACGAAAAACCTCTGTTTGCGGGGGATAAGTATGCCGGTGTTTCCCAAGAGGCCCTATATGCTATCGGCGGAATACTGAAACATTGCAGTGCACTGTGCGCTTTTACCAATCCGACTACCAACTCATATAAGCGACTGGTTCCTGGTTTCGAAGCGCCGGTAAATCTGGCGTACTCCAGCCGGAACCGCAGTGCGGCCATCAGGATTCCCATGTACTCGGCGTCGCCTAAGGCCAAGCGGATTGAGTTCAGAACACCGGATCCGTCCTGTAACGGTTACCTGGCGTTTTCCGCCATACTTATGGCCGTAATAGACGGCATTGAAAACAAAATTGACCCGGGAGAACCATTGGACAAAGATATTTACGGACTGCCCCCAGAGGAACTGGCGGAAATACCTTCCGCACCCGGATCTTTGGATGAGGCACTTGTCGCTTTGCAGGAAGATCATGCATTTATGTTGAAAGGGGATGTCTTTACCAAAGATGTTATCGAAAAATGGATTGAATATAAAATCGAAAACGAGGTGAACGAAGTAAAACTTCGTCCGCACCCCCACGAATTTTTCCTTTATTTCGACATATAGCCGCCTTCTTTAAACAACTCACAGCCTGCTGAGAGCTCACTCGGCGGGCTGTCAGCCTTTTTGCTATTCCGAAATTTTATGAATTCTGTCTGAGTTCTGAACCTTTAATCCTTAACGATAATGGCGATAGTCGATACTGTGTTGATTGGCTTTGTAGGAAAACTTGCGAACAGTGGTTTTAAGTATTTGGGCCGCTAACGTAATATTTCCCCTAGTATTTTTAAGTGCGTCGATAATCATCTCTTTTTCGAGATTTGCTACTGCATCTTCCAGGGATAGATCCGGCAATGTATCCGATTCCGTACCGGTTTGTAATGTGGGCGGGAGATGGTAGCTATGGATGACCCCTTCTTCACACAAAAGCACGGCTCGTTCGATGCAGTTTTCAAGTTCTCTGACATTGCCCGGCCAATGATAATCCATGAGCATATCTATTGCCGGTGTGGAAAACCGCCGTATATTTTTATGATTTTCCTTTGCATATTTCTCCAGGAAATGGTCGGCCAAAAGCAGAATATCGGTCTTTCGTTCCCTTAACGGCGGCATATAAATTGGAAAAACATTAAGGCGATAATAAAGATCATTCCTGAAAGTTTCCTGTTCAACAGCCTGTTCCAGATTTTTATTTGTAGCGGTTATAATACGAACATCCGTTTTTATGGTCTTGTATCCTCCAACCCGTTCAAATTCTTTCTCCTGCAGGATTCGCAAAAGCTTTACCTGAACGTTAAGATCCACAGATCCTATCTCGTCTAAAAATATGGTCCCTTTATTGCCCAATTCGAATTTGCCCGGTTTTTGCTTGATGGCACCTGTGAAAGCGCCTTTTTCATGCCCGAATAACTCGCTTTCAATAAGATTGGCCGGTAATGCCGCACAATTTACTTTAACAAAAGGCCCCTTTGATCTGAAACTGTTGTAATGTATGGAGTTGGCAACAAGTTCCTTGCCGGTACCGCTTTCGCCGCGAATAAGCACCGTAGCATTGCTTTTGGAAACCTGAGAAATCATTTGATAGACTTCGCGCATTTTGTTACTGTTGCCGATAATATCGGTAATACGATATCGATTTTCCAGTTCGTTTCGGAGTCTTATGTTTTCTTCTCTTAAATGCTCCTTTTCCATACGTATGGTTTCCAGGTTGATAATATGCCGTGCAACCATGGTGGCAATGACAGACATAAGCTTTTTACCATCTTTCAGGGAATATGATTCGTCAAAAGGCATGTCAAAGCTCAATGCTCCGATAACCTGGCTGCCTTTTTTTACAGGCACACAAATAAAGGATAGTTCCTGATTCTGCTTGGTCTTTCTGGAAGCTGTCCGGTTAAGGAAAAGCGGCTCCTCGCTAATTTTTGGTATGGTGACGGCCTTACCAGTCTGAATGACCCGACCGGTAATTCCCTCGCCTAATTTATATTTTCCTTTTTGCATCGCGCTTTTGGAAAGACCGTGGGCCACTTCTATGTGGATTTCATCACGCAGGGGATGTAAAATTGTTATGGTTCCTCGCAACATGTTCATTGAGTTGGAAAGAATGTCCAGAACCTTATATAAAGATTTTTTAAGTTCCAGGTGCTCATTAAGTGCTTTACTGATTTCATAAAGCAGTGTAACATCTTCAATTCTTTTCATAATGCAAACTTTCCATTAAATTTTCCTGTATGTGACAACGCAGTCCCGCTCAGGGGAATTTACACAGCCGTCAATCCTCGGAAATTGAAACATAGCGTCTCATCCGCTTTATTTTACTTCGATGTTGTTTTGCCGACAGCATCCGTTTTTTCGCAGCCCGGGTCGGTTTGGTTTTAATGCGAGCTTTGGGTTTTTCGGATGCTTTTCGGATTAAAATTATCAGGCGATCAATTGCGTCCTGTCGGTTATGCTCCTGTTTTCGAAACCGCCTGGCCTGTATAATAAGCATTCCGTGTTCCGTGATTTTCCTGCCTGCCAGGCGAACCAAACGGGAGCGAACATCATGGGAAAGAGAAGGAGAGTTTTTCACATCAAAGCGAAGCTGAACTGCCGTGGCCACTTTATTCACATTCTGTCCGCCGGGGCCTGATGAGCGTATAAAGTCCAGTTTGATTTCATTTTCACCAATTGCTATTGTGGGTGTAATATTGAGCATGATTTAATAGTATAGGAATTTTCCTTTTTGCACACAGATGGACACAGATTGTCAAGATTTTTAAAGTGAAAAAATAATATTATCTGTGTATATCTGCGAAAATCTGAGTCCTATTTAACTTGATTTTACATCATATTGGTTTTTCCCTCAAGAGAAACTGCACGGATCTGCTTAAAGAAAAAAGATTGAGATATGAAACGGTTTTTATTATCGTATAAATAATATGGTATTGCTGATCATCGCAAACATTCTTCGGACAACAAGGCATCGGATATTGCCGGTTATGAAATATTAAAACAAATGAAACCGATTATCGATCTTCCACAAGAGATGATGGAAGATTCCGAAAGCAAATGGTATGCATTCTGCAGTGCTGCAAAAGACTCCAATATTTCTTTGCGGGATGATTCAGAGTTTATAGAAGTTCTAAAACGGGTCTTTGCTTTTAGCGATTTTATTGCCAGAAGCTGCACCCATAACCCGGCCATGCTGGCCGACCTGGTTCAAAGCGGCGATCTTCATGGACAATACCCGCCCGATCATTACAATCATAAGCTTAAAAAGTCTTTGTCTGGGTCGTTTGGATTAGAAGAAGAAGCGAAACTATCCTCTATTCTTCGCAGGTTTCGATTGCGTGAAATGATTCGGATTGCCTGGCGTGACCTTGCAGGCTGGGCAGACTTTTCGAGAACCATGGCAGATCTTTCTGCCCTTGCCGATGCCTGTATCAATCAGGCGCTTTTGCTTCTTTATGAATGGGCGTGTCAGAAATATGGCATTCCTTCAGGAGATGACGGTTCACAGCAGTTCCTTGTTGTTTTGGGGATGGGGAAACTTGGTGGCGGGGAGTTAAACTTTTCCTCTGATGTGGATCTTATTTTTGCTTATCCTGCAGCGGGCCAAACCCGTGGCGTATCGGAACCCATCAGTAATAAAGAATTTTTTATGCACCTTTGTCGGAGTTTGAAAAAAACAATCGGTTTCCGCACTTCAGAGGGTTTGGTGTTCCGGGTGGACATGAATCTTCGATCCTATGGTGAAAGCGGTCCTTTGGTGATGAGTTTTGATGCCATGGAGGAATATTATCAGGAACAGGGGAGGGAATGGGAACGATACGCATGGATCAAAGCCAGATCAACAAGTCCATAAAATTCCCCAAGATCCGGTTGCAAGAATTCGTCTGGCTGCATCCATGGGATTTGCCGATCCGGGATTGTTTATCCGTCATATTGAATAACACAGTAAAATTGTACACGATCATTTTGACCAATTGTTGGGACCCAAAGATTCCGAACCTATAGATGATCAGGGGAAAAAAATTGAAAGCGATTTGGAAGCGGTATGGCTGGATTTAATAGAAGATGAGCAGAGATGTAAGGTGCTTGCTGAAGCGGGTTTTGAAAATCCGGATCGTGTGACGCACCTTGTCTATTATCACCAGGTCGGAGAGATCCTTCAACACCTGCATGGGAGCAGAAAGACGCTGGATATCAACGGGGTTTTCCAGGTCAAAAACTGTGGCCGGCTCTTGTTCAGCGATGAACCGTGCCAAAGTCGTCTTACCACACTGCCGCAGTCCGAGCAGGGCAGTAACAGGGTGTACCTGAAACGAAGTCTCATTTGACGGATGGGTTCTGGCCTGGGAATCATATATCCATACTAAACCTTGAAAATCTTCATGCCAACTGCTGATTTTCAAGATTATTTAGAACACATAAAAAATCATATAGCCACTATATGAGGTAACTTATTTATGTTACTGCTTATTCCTACGTCCCCAATAGCGAATAAGGGCCAGGCCACGCTAAGTATCTGATGTCTTACGGCCGCTATGCCCTTGACATTGCTGCTATGTCCGCAGAAAAACTTGACAGGGAAGAGGTCCGTTGCATTAGCCAGGATTTTCCTTTCAAAACGCAGAACATGTTGAAAAAATATGGATATCTTAAAACAGCATGAAATATTTGAAATTGACGTACTGGAAAAAA
>CAZKDT010000249.1:0-4925 GCA_964551515.1 uncultured Desulfobacteraceae bacterium
AGCAACGAATTGTTCTTAATAACTTTGGCGCGGCTCGGGCTTACGGGTGCTTAAGTACAAGTTTCAATCGGTTGTAAAGAGATACACGCCGTCGTGAAGCGTTCTCCCTATACTGGGTTCAAATGGGTTTGCCCTGCAGGAGAGAAGCGTAAAGGTTGATATTTATGGATTTTTCACAACAAATCGCCCAGTATATCGTCACTGGTTTAACCATTGGCGCCATTTACGCAATTGTGGCCATGGGTTTTAACATTATCCATAACGCCACCGGAATTGTCAATTTTGCTCAGTGTGAATTCATATCCCTTGGCGGAATGTTTATGTACTCCCTGGTAGTTCTTTTCAAGGTTAATCTGATTATCTCCTTTTTCACATCCATGGCCGCAGTTGCTCTCATCGGAGCCCTGATAGAAATAGGACCGATACGGCATGCCCGGTCAAAAGAGATCATCGTTCTTATTTTTTTGACAATTGGCTTGTCAGAAGTTCTTCGGGGAACCGCTCAGGAGCTTTGGGGGACCGATAATGTCAGTGTTCCGGCATTCTCCGGCGAAAACCCGATTCATCTTCTGGGAGGGGCGACCATAGTGCCCCAGCACATCTGGGTATTTGCGATTACGATTCTGGTAATGCTGATGCTCCATTATTTTTTCAAAAAAACATTAATGGGCAAAGCCATGAGGGCAACAGCGGTGAATCGAAGAGCGGCTGCCTTGGCGGGTATTTCAGTGAATCGTATCACCCTTTTTTCCTTTGCCTTCAGCGGCGCCCTGGGTGCGGTAGCCGGGATAATCATAGCGCCGATTTCCACCACGTCCTATGATACGGGAATCATGCTGGGATTGAAGGGGTTTGCCGCAGCTATTCTTGGTGGATACGGAAACTTCGCAGGTGCAATACTGGGTGGTATAATCTTGGGTCTTTTGGAATCACTGGGCGCAGGCTTGGTATCCTCTCAATATAAAGACGCCATCGCATTTTTCATCCTCCTTTTGGTTCTCTTTCTGAAACCAACAGGAATCATGGGGTACGGGGAGGCGGAAAGAGTTTAGGACGAATCTTTCAAAAAGAATGAACACTCTGTTAAAGCAAAAAGACATTCTCGGTTTCGGAGCACTGGCCGTTATCATTATTATCCTTCCACTGTTTGTGGAAAGCAAATATTATTTCATTGTTCTGAATGTGATTGGTCTTAATACCATTGTGGTTGTGGGGCTTAACCTGCTGATAGGATTTGCCGGACAGATTTCATTGGGCCATGCTGCGTTTTATGGACTGGGATCCTATTTCTCGGGAATACTAACCGTGAATTATGGATTCCCTTTATGGCCGGCTATGGTGGTGGGAATGATGGCCACGGGAGCTGTCGCATATTTGATCGGATATCCCTCCCTGAAGCTCCGGGGACACTATCTGGTAATGGCCACTCTGGGATTCGGTATCATTATCAATATTCTCATGGGTGAGCTGGAGCAGTTTACCGGTGGCCACGACGGTTTGATGGGTATACCGCCACTGGCTATTGGCGGATTGATTTTTGATAATGATCTGAAAAATTTTTACCTGATCTGGAGCTTTGTTTTTTTGTGCATGCTGGCGGCCAGAAATCTACTCAACTCCAGGGTGGGGAGAGCGTTACGTGCGATATCCGACAGTGAAGTGGCTGCAAACTCCTTGGGGGTTAATACCGCCGATTATAAAGTAAAGGTTTTTGTCTTGAGTGCCATGTTTGCATCCATCTCCGGAAGTCTTTATGCCCATTATATTACTTTTATCAGCCCCAGTTCTTACGATTTCTATTATTCTATCCAGGTGGTAACCATGGTTATCGTTGGCGGGATGGGAAGTTTATGGGGTTCTCTCTTAGGCGCCGGAGTTCTTACCTGTATTTCCGAAGCGCTTCACGTTGCAAAACAGTACCACATCATTGCATATGGTGTTTTTCTCTGTCTGGTGCTTGTTTTTCTGCCGGAAGGAGTCCTGATGGGTATAACTAAATTTTTTGTTAAAAAGAAAGATGCAACAGCATATTATGAAAACAAATAGACCTAAATTAAAAAAAAACTTGATTAGTTATTTTAATTCTGTTAGCTCGTTCTGGAATGGTTTAAATCGTCTAAATGGCCTGGGTCGTAACCTGATAAATTGTGCGAGAAAATGTAGCCTCCCACTAATACGGCCCAGGCATTTTTTACCCACCGATGGCACACATCTGCGCTGAAACCCCTGCAGGATGATCAACGGACCGGATTTACTGTCTTATCAATCGATTGCAGTATTACAATACCACTGCACGAAGGTTATATCCTGAATTTTGCATGAAAATTAATGAGATTTTTTGAACGGCTTGATTGGAACGGGTATAGACAAAATTATATAATCCTAGTTTTTACCCAAATGTTAAATCGGATGATGATCTTTTTTATTCGTGATCTTTGTGGTAAAAATAAAACCGATCTTTTTCGATCTCGGCTTGTCCGGGTTAGGTATTAGTTAAAGTGATTTTTTAAATTTGTCTCGATAAGCCTGGATCTCTATCATTGGCGGTCTTTCGTGCGCTTCTGGTTGAAAAATATCCGGCTTGTACTCGTTTTTTATAAGATTATATTGTATCATCTCTTTGGAAAGATCTTCTTTGATATCGATCATTCCTAATTTTATTTTGCGATTGATAAATGTCATAAGAATAACAAACGCCATTTTGCCCAATGCCCTTGTATCCTGGTTTCTGTGAATCCGTCTGTCAAGATCAACCTGGGCAATGACGTCAAGTCCCCACTTTTCATAGATATCGAGAATCATGCTGGTTTCAACCCCGTACCCTATGGGAAATGGAATTGCTTCAAATATTTCTCGAAACCCGGCATATTCACCCGATAACGGTTGTAAAATCTGGGTGAGTTCCGGAAAAAAAAGGGAAAACAGGGGTCTAACCACAAGTTCGGTAACCCGACCGCCGCCGGTGGGCCTGATTTTGCTTTTTCCGATAGCAATCGGTCTGTCATAAAAGGCCTTTACGTATTTAATAGTATCAAAAAGGATAAGCGGCCCTAAAAGGGCATATACAAACCTGTGATGAATATTTTTTATGTCTGCATCAATATAAGCGATTATATCACCCTTTGTAACATAAAGGGCTTTCCAGAGATTTTCACCTTTACCTGTGAACGATTCAAGATCAGGTAGAATTTCCGGGGCCTTATAAACATCGGCACCATATGATCTGGCAATTTCTCTGGTTTTGTCTGTTGATTCGGAGTCGATAACAACAATTTCGTCCAGAAGCGGATAGCGAGTCATTAATTCTGATTTCACTATCAGAATTTCTTTTGCTATGGTCTTTTCTTCATTTAAGGTCGGCAGGCATAGAGAAATTTTCAGATTTTTTCTTCGTTTTTCCTCTACAAGTTGTTCCAGATCGTTAAATTCAGAATAATGGAATGTATTTTTTTCAAGCCAGCTACTCTTCATCGCACACCCCGTTGTCAATGGCCATAATTACTCCGATAATCTGTGCGATCCCTTTAAACATGGGTTCAATTTCGGCTGTGGCATTTGTATGTTGATGGTTTTCTCCCCGGGTAATTCCCAGGGTGACCGCCGGTATCTTGCGTGAAAGAAAAATTGAAAGTTCGGATTCACTCGGTTCGCTTATGGGGGTTAACTCAAGTTTTTTCATAATCTTTATTGTGCTCTTTACCAGGGGATGATTAAATTTTATTCTTGCCGCATTAATATTGCTCAACGTTTTTAGCTTCATATCAACTTCATATTCGTGACTGACACCTTCTATAATATCTTTAATGTTATTGAAAATCGATTTTACCATTTTGTCGGAGTTGCTTTGGATCTCAAAGCCAAGTCTTGCATCATAGGCAATCGTACCGTGCTTGAAGCCACCCGAAAATCTCCCGATAATTACCCTTGAGTGGGGTCTTTGAGGCAAACGCAGCTTTAAAATCTGATTGATCACCTCATTTAATACCAGAATTGCATTGGGTTTGAATTTGTGTTCCCATCCACTGTTTGTAGAAATGTTGCAGTCAACTTCACATCGAATCATGCCGTCAGCGTAATAGTTAATTCTTCCAAGATCATAGCTCTCAATGCACACTGCACCTCTTATGGGAGTGCTCCATGTTTTTAAAAGGTGCCGAATGCCTCTAAGGTTGCCTTTGCCTAAAGATTGTATAACACCTGCCAGAACGATGTCGGATTCAAAACGCAAGTTTAATTTCCTAAAAATTTCCGGCAATGAGACCAGTACCCCGACACCAATGGAATTCTCTATGACGCCGGCACCGGTTATTGAATTTTCCTTGATGGTATAATAATGGTCAACGTCTGTTCCCCAAGTGGTATCAAGGTGCGCAACCACAAAGATAGGCGGCCTTGTTTCGGATGTTCCCTTGATAATACCGATGGGATTTCTGTAACCGTCGGTTGTGCATTCATCAACACGAAAATCTGCCAGCCTCTCCATAAAAACACTGGTGCGTCTTTTCTCTTTAAACGTGGGTGCAGGTATCTGACCGATCAATACGATGTTGGTAATAATTGTCTCTTTAATGGATTTGATTGTATCGACAAATGCGGGAAGCTTATCGAGATAGCTGTCCATGTTGACTCCATTGAAACATGTTGGATGGTTTTATTGGAGTAAAGAATCCTGGCCCAGAGGACCAGGCTTTGGTTATCCCCAGAGGGGATTTGCTTTATTAAAAGTTCATTGACTTATTGAAATTCCAAATAACAAATCCCAAAAAACAAACAAATAACAATGACCGAAATTCAAAATCCCAAACAAAAAAACAATCGCTCACGCGGCGCAAGCACCTGCGCTGCGCGTTGAACCGGTTTTGAATTTGTGATTTGTAATTTGGTGCTTGGAATTTGTGATTTTAGACACAAAACTCCAAGGCAGA
>CAZKDT010000250.1:0-4922 GCA_964551515.1 uncultured Desulfobacteraceae bacterium
TCACCCCCTCTGACCCCGGCGCCGGGCCCCATATCAATAACATGATCCGATGCGTGTATAGTCTCCTCGTCATGTTCTACCACAAGAACCGTATTGCCAAGATCACGCATCTGTAAAAGTGTTGCAAGCAGGCGCTGATTGTCTCTCTGGTGCAGCCCAATGCTCGGTTCATCCAGAACATAGAGGACACCGGTCAATTTTGATCCGATCTGTGTGGCCAGACGGATCCGCTGTCCTTCTCCACCGGAGAGGGTTGAAGCGGATCTGTCAAGGGTTAGATAACTTAGACCCACGTTTTTAAGAAATCCGAGCCGTTCTTTAATTTCTTTCAGGATTCTTTTTGCAATAATTTCTTTTTTGCCCGTCAGTGTTAATTTTTTAAAAAAACTATGGGCGTGTTCCACTGAAAGTTGTGTGACTTCAAATATGGTAAGGCCTCCCACCTTCACAGATCTGCTTGCTCTGTTTAACTTGGCGCCATGACATTCGGGGCAGTGGCGGAAATTCATATAACGCTTAATTTCTTCTCTGGACTGGTATGATTCTGTTTCCAGATAACGCCGTTTTAATTTAGGGATAATACCTTCAAATAGTTTTTCATAAGTAAAACGACGATGATTTCGTTCAAAATAGAATTTGATTCGTTCATCTTGTGATCCGTACAAAAGGACATTTTTAAAATGATCGGGAAGATCCTTGTAGGGGGTATAGATGTCGACACCATAGTGAGAAGTCAGAGCATCCAAAAATTCCATGAAATAAACGGTATTTTTGTTGGCCCACAGGTCAACCGCTCCTTCCCTTAACGAGAGCTCATGGTTTGGAATGATAAGCTCCGGATCAAATTCGGTAGTAGACCCCAAACCGTCGCATTTTGGACAGGCGCCCTGTGGAGAATTGAAAGAAAAGCTTGCCGGTGTGAATTCAGGATAACTTATCCCACAGGAGATACATGCTGATTTTTCACTGAAAAGAACAGGCTCCATACCGAGAATGTCTACTGTGACAAGACCGTCTGATTGAGACATGGCCAGTTCCAGAGAATCTGCCAGTCGGTTTTTAATCTTTTCCTTTACAATTAGGCGGTCCACAACCACGTCGATGTTATGCTTTTTATACTTATCAAGCTTGACCACCGCTTCAATTTCCATGGTTTTTCCGTCAACACGGACACGGGCGAATCCTTCCTTTTTCAGCCGCTTAAAAAGTTTTTCATGGGTGCCTTTCTGGTCTGAAACCAGAGGTGAAAGAATAATAATTCGGGTCCCCTGGCTCAGGGACAATATTTTGTCCAGAATCTGGTCCAGTGTTTGCGAAGTAATGGGTTGCCCGCATTTGTAACAGTGGGGGGTGCCGATTCTGGCAAAAAGCAGGCGGAGATAGTCATAAATTTCTGTAACCGTCCCCACTGTCGACCGGGGATTGTGGCTGGCTGTTTTTTGTTCAATTGCAATTGCGGGTGACAGTCCTTCGATCATGTCTACATCCGGTTTTTCCATGCGTTCTAAAAACTGGCGTGCGTACGTGGAAAGTGATTCCACGTATCGGCGCTGTCCTTCGGCATAAAGGGTATCAAAGGCAAGGGTGGATTTGCCTGACCCGGAGATGCCGGTAACCACGATCAGCTTATTTCGAGGCAATTCAACATCAATGTTTTTCAGATTATGTTGTCTTGCACCACGTATAATTATGTTATCAGTGTTCATTATCAATTACCTGTAACCGTTGACGGATTTTTTGAAATCCCAAATTCCAAGTGCCAAATTTCAAATAAATCTCAAGCATCAAATTCCAAACCGGTTCAAAAAAGATTGTTTTTTTGTTTTGGATTTTGAATTTCGGTTATTGAAATTTGCCTGCCCTGTTAAATTTACGATAGTAACAGTGAAATGTATTTAACTGGGTCCTGCGCTGTTAAATAAATCGTACATTTCATGCCAAGCATTATTTAACAGGGTAAATGATTTGAGATTTGTTATTTGGAATTTCCACTAACTCAACTATTCCGTGAACGGATACGAATTTTCTTAATAAGGGAGAGTCTTACTGTTTCTTTCTTGCGCATATCGCCTGTTGGGCCGCCATATTAATCGCCGCGATCAGGCTCCCCGGGTTTGCAATACCGGTTCCTGCAATATCATAAGCAGTGCCATGGTCAACAGAGGTTCTTATAATCGGAAGCCCCAGCGTGGTATTTACACCATTGTTAAAATGAATCAGCTTGAACGGAATAAGTCCCTGGTCGTGATACATGCATACAACTGCGTCATAACGTTCATTTGCTGCGTGATAAAAAACAGTGTCCGGAGGAAACGGTCCGGAAGCGTAAAACCCCTGGTTTTTGGCATCACGGATTGCCGGCACAATAATGTTTTTTTCCTCGTCCCCGAACATGCCTCCTTCGCTGGCATGGGGATTAAGTCCGGACACGGCAATACGGGGAGCTTTAATTCCAAACCGTTCATTCAGTGCTTGCCATGCAAGTTTAATGGTTTTTACTATTTTTGCCACCGAAAGAATGGCAGGGACGTCCCTTAAAGGAACATGGATGGTTACAAGAACCACACGAAGTTTTTCTCCGGCAAGCATCATGGCGAATTCATCAGATTTGGTGCGTTCAGCCAACAGCTCGGTATGGCCGCTATAGTGATATCCGGATAGCTGCATGGCCATTTTGTTTATGGGACAGGTCACCATCGCTCCAATATGTTTTTTAATTGCCAAATCTGCTGCAGTCGTTATATAATATACCATTGCTCCCCCGGTCTGAACCGTGGGTTTGCCCCATGCTGTTTTGTCCGGATCAAGTTCGGAAATGTTCAACACATCAACCCTTCCGCATTTATATGTTCCGGCATCAGGGTTTTTGATAGATTCGATTTCAAGGCAGCTCCGGATAATTTTCTTTGCAGCGCCCAGTATTCGGGAATCTCCAATCACAATAGGCCGGCAGAGTTCGTAAATCCAAGGGTTTATAAGGGATAAAAGAATAATTTCCGGTCCGATTCCCACAGGGTCTCCCATGGTAATTCCAATAATCGGACGATCGTTTGATATCATCATAGCTTTAACTAACTTGTACGGGGATGAAATAATAAAAATTTAAACCTATACTACAAAATGAAAAAAAAATTCAAACAAAAAAAATTATCATATCAATAAATATCAAGACCTTGTTATTTTTTTCATAAATGAATTGTCATAAAATAATGAATTAGGATCAATTTTTTTAAAAATAAAAGATAATAGGAGAAAATAGGAGATTTTGCAAAATAACATTAATGTTGAAATTCTGTGGATAAGCCTGGATATGTTTAAAATGTTTATAGAAAACAGCCTTTGAAAAAAGGTTGTATTTAAAAGCAGTTGCCTATTTCATGTTAATTAATTCTTATAAAACAATAGGATGCGAATTGTTAATAACTCGATAACAGATAAACGAAAAACCGATATTATCAGGATTGACATACAAGAGATCATCCATTAGCTATGTACATATTTTTTTTAGTATTTAACCATTTATCTTCAAAACCCCAATAACACTCTTAAATCGTTTGATATCGTTAGTTTTTCCTAATTTTCTTAACAACAGAGTAATCTGTTTTCAAAGTTGAGAGCATAATTTTCTATGAAGGGCATTTGGGAAGAGACAAAAGCTGCTATAAAATTATCTATCCCCAAGCACTGTTTCAGGATGTGGATTGAACCGCTGCAACTGATGAAGTGCACCGCAAATTCAATTGTTCTGTCCTCACACAACTTTTTTTTCAAAAAACGAGTACTTGATAATTATGGTGTGCTGATAGAGGAAGCGCTAAAACGGTTGACCGGAAAAAAATACAGATTGTTAATTGAGGTTGCTGAAACAAAAGTCCATTCAGAACCCAATAAAGATGATAATTTTCAACTGCAGCTTCCCAATATAAATGTGTGCCCGCAAAACGGTCGCTTTATGCGGAAAGATTTTACTTTTGATCATTTTGTAGTTGGTGGCAATAATGACTTTGCCTATTCGGCATCCCTTTCGCTCGCTTCACGCAAGAACCCCCCCCAGAATTCTTTATTCTTATTGTCAAAAACCGGGATGGGGAAAAGCCATCTTTCCCAGGCCATAGGCAATTATATCTTGTCCGAATATCCTTCGGAACGTTTATATTATATGACTGCCGAGGACTTTAGCAATGAAATGACTCATGCTTTTCAGCATAATGCCATCAATACGTTCAAGGGAAAATACAGAAATCAATGTGACGTATTGCTACTTGAGGATGTTCATTATCTTAGCGGTAAGGAAAGGACCCAGATCGAACTTGCATTGACGCTGGATACCCTGTTTGATTCCGGAAAGAAAATAATTTTTTCGAGTTGTTGCCTTCCCGCAGAAATGCCGAAACTCAACGATAAATTAAGATCACGTCTTTCATGCTCTCTTATTTCGAACATAGATCCCCCGGACTTCAGGACCAGAGTCAGAATATTGCAAAAAAAAGCAAAGCATAACGGTTATAAATTGCCGGAAGAGGTAATCCATTACCTGGCCGGTGAACTAACTGAAGATGTGAGGCAACTCGAAAGTGGCCTTATTGGGGTTACCGCAAAATCGACTCTTTTGGGATCACCCATTGATCTTATGCTCGCTGAAAGCGTTGTCAAGAATATCGTACGTCACCGAAAAAATATTACAATAGATGCCATTAAGAAAATGGTTTGTAAATATTACAGTATTTCCATCAATGATATTGTTTCAAGCTCTCGCAAACAATCTATTGTTCGACCGAGACAGATAGCGATTTATCTATCACGAAAATATACCGATTCTCCCCTTCAGACCATAGGGAGAAGTTTTAACAGATATCATGCCACCGCTCTTCATTCCATTGGCGTCGTTGAACGGGGATTAAAAGAAAACGGTCCGATGCAGA
>CAZKDT010000251.1:0-4884 GCA_964551515.1 uncultured Desulfobacteraceae bacterium
AACCACTGAACTGTGACCTGGCCCAAAGGGCCAGGTTTTCTATGTTAGAATAAAATAAATACGGCGTTATGCTGATACCAAGAAAGTTGTTGCAAAATCTGCAAAAACTTTTTCAGCAAGATGAATTCTATTTGTAATAATAAAGGGAAAAAATATTATGATCGAAAAACTTGAAATTAAAAATTTCACCGCGTTTGACGAACTGGAAATCGACTTCGTCCCTGGTGTTAACCTTTTTATTGGTGATAACGGAACCGGGAAAACGCATGTTTTAAAGCTTCTTTATGCAGTTCAAAATGCTGATAAGAAAGGGCTCATTCTTTCTGACTTTGCAGGTGAAATTTTAAGAGTATTTTTGCCTCGTGATATGTATCTGAAAAGATTGATCCGGCGTGGTAAAAACACCAAGAAAACTGCAATATTTTCCATACGTGTGAATGGCAAAAAATTCACTTTAATTTTAAACGCAAAAGGTATTCTCGAACAGGCGTCACCCATTGTATGGACACAGATGGGCAAAGCTGTGTATATTCCTGTCAAAGAAATGCTGGCCAATGCACCTGGATTTCGGTCTTTATATTCAATGAGGGAAACCCATTTTGAAAAGGTTTATTTTGATATTATCGACCGGGCTTTTCTACCTCCATTAAAAACGATAGAGCCTGCCCAAAAGAATCTTATAAAGTTGCTCCAGAAGACATTAGGTGGCAAGGTTACGATAAAAAAGGAGGAATTTTTTCTGCGAAATAAGACCGGAGAAATTGAGTTCACTTTAGTATCGGAAGGGATACGTAAGCTGGCTCTTCTTTGGCTTCTGATTAGAAACGGAGTTTTAGAAAAAGGATCAACCCTTTACTGGGATGAACCGGAGACCAACCTCAATCCATCCATGCTTCCGGTGGTTGTTAAAATTCTTTTTGGACTGGAACAGATGGGAGTGCAAATTTTTATTGCAACCCACAGTTATCCCTTATTGAAAGAATTTGAACTTCAACAAGAACAACATTCCATGCGTTTTTATAACCTTATCAAGGACAAGGATGAAACTATACGTTTGCATTCAGCAGAGAGCTATCAGGCACTGTTGCCGAATAAGATAGCTGAACAGTTTGCACGGATTTACGATCTGGAAATCGAACGAGCTATGGGAGGTGATAATGGGTAAGGTATTGATAGAGAAGGAGCTTCGATTTGATTTTACGGCAGCAATTGAGTCGGATCAATTTGACGATGATAGCCATGGAATGACTCATTGTATGAAACCCGTAGATTTCATTGTGGAATGGCCCGAGGATTATTGGTTTGTTGAAGTAAAGGACCCAATGAATTCAAAAATTCCTGAAAAATATAAAGATAAACGATTAGAAGAATTTATTGAAAAAATGAAAAACCAAAAACTATTTTCCAATGTACTGGGACCAAAAGCCAAGGACTCTTTCTTATATCTCCACCTTAGTGATAAGTTGCCGGAAAAACCAATAAAATATATTGTTCTGATTGCCTTAGAAAATTTTGATCATGGTCTTTTGGTTTCATCAATGGATCATCTGCGCCGATCATGCTGTATTTTAGGACCGAACAATTCCACTTGGCCAAACAGGTATATTGAAAATGCTCTTATTTTTAATGAAAAAACCTGGAATGAAAAATTAACACAATGTCCCGTAATGAGGATAATTAATGAAGCATAACGCTTTTTAAGCTGGCAATAATACCTGTAGGAGCGGTTTCAACCGCGAACCAACAATACAGGCTAACAGATTCTGAATAAATACGCCGGGATTTGTCGCGGTTAAAACCGCTCCTACATAAAAAATATGAGAAACCCTATGGATTTCCAACAAATTCAAGACAGCTTGAAGGCGATTTACGAAAAGGAGAATGCGCGCATTGTCTTCTGGTACGATGCGGATAAAGAGTTTTATGATATCCTGCCATCCCTGGAACTCGATGATATCAAGTTGATCCGAATGGACCGGATTGGGTCTCTTGAATTGAAAATTAAACTGGAAATAGAAGATACAATAGGCCGGTATCTACTGTATTCTCCAAATCCGGAACCAAACTCAAATGATGACTGGCTGCTGGATATCCGTTTATACAGCAAAACTTTTTTTGCAGATAATGCTTCAATAGTTCTCAATGAACTCAAACTGTCAAACCAGAGTGTGCGGCCGCATTTAAGAAATCGAATAATGTTTTTCCGAAGTCAGGACCGGATTCAGCGCCTGAAAAAATGGATAAGCTCTGATGACAGGGAGTCTGAAATCGATCTGAAAATGCTGGCTGTGTTGACACGGGCGCCGCATCCGGATTTCTTTTCTATTTTGATGAAACTGTTCGGTTCATTTTGCGATAATAACGCATTCCAACCGCTAAAAACCTCCAAACCCTGGGAAGATATCGAAAAGCTTAATTTAAAGAAATCGTTCTGGAACCTGGTTGTGACAACCTTCGGCTACGCCGATGCCTCACCGACACTCACAGATCTTATCATCCGGCTGCTGGTAACCGATATGGCCAATACAATAAAAGGAGATCTTCCAACCGGCATAGCCCATTTTAGAATTCCGGATAGGGTTCAAGGGCTGAATGCAACGGTGTTTTTGTCACAGTGGCGTAACACGGTCGGTCTTTTCCAAAGCTATAATTACATATCCAAATATTTCGCGAGAAAACTCAATATCCAAGATCTTATTCTTTCATTTGATAAAGATTCCCTCCTGGATGTTATGACATTCGAGGAAATCGAACGATTCATCATATCTAAATCCAGGGACAAAATCGTGGCTAACAATCATGAAGCCTTTGAAAGCATTAATGAGATTATTAGTAGAAGACTTGATGGGTATTGGGCATCTGACATAACTATTTACAAAGAAAAGGAGAATTTTTACCAAGCCACATACATTACCCTTAAAATTGCCATTCAACTGTTTGAGCTTCGTAAAGAGTATGATGCCGGTTTCAGTTACCCATCGGCAAAAACAATGTTTAACGCATATATCCAGGACCTTTTTAGATTTGACCAATATTACCGGCTTTTTCATGAACAAGCGGACAAAGTGGAAATGGGTGGATGGGATGTTTTGAAAACCCTTCAGCCGGTTATAGAAAATCTGTACAGCGTATGGTTCATGAATCAAATTTCGCTGACCTGGGGCGAATTCGTAGACTCAGGACAAAATCGCGGTTTGTTATATAATTGGGCAATTCCAAAAACCTGTAATCAATATGACTTCTTCTCAAATTATATTCAGCCAATCCTGGATATATCTGATCGCCATCGCGTTTTCGTCATCATTAGCGATGCGTTTCGATATGAAGCAGCCCAAGAATTGACTCAGGAAATCAATAGCAAATACCGATTTTCAGCAAAACTGGAGCCAATGCTTGGTGTGTTGCCGAGTTATACAGCTTTGGGGATGGCTGCGCTATTGCCCCACTCAACGCTTTTATTAAAGGAAAAATCAAATGCCCCGGTGCTTGTTGATGATATGCCAACAGAGTCAATTGAAAACCGTTCTGCGGTTTTGGCCAAAAAACAAGGCACTGCAATCAAAGCGGATGCGCTTCTGGCCATGAGCAAGGCCGAGGGCCGAGAATTTGTAAAGCCTTACAGAGTCATATATATCTATCATAACCAAGTGGATGCCGTCGGCGATGTGGCAGCCACCGAAACCAAAACTTTTGGAGCTGTGCGCAATGCTATTAATGATATGAATGCGCTTATTCGATTTATCATTAATAGTTTGAATGGAACCCAGGTGATGATTACAGCGGACCATGGATTTATATATCAGGAAAAAGCCCCTGATGCCCTGGATAAAAGTGTACTGGATTTAAAACCGGATGGCGCTTTTAAGACAAAAAAGCGCTATATTATCGGCAAGCCCCTATTCAAGAACGGCAAGGTTTGGCACGGAAATACAAAGACAACCGCTTTTACTGAAAATAAGATGGAATTTTTGATTCCTAAAGGGACAAACAGATTTCATTTTACCGGTGGCGCTCGCTTCTTTCACGGGGGGGCAATGCTTCAAGAAATCGTAGTGCCGGTGGTTGTTGTCCGAGAAATGAAGGGCAAACATCTTGAAGAATCAGAAGTTCGCAGAGTTGGTATTTCTCTTTTGGGATCAATTAAAAAAATCGTAACCAATATCACTTTTTTTGAGTTCATCCAGACAGATTCAGTCTCCGAACGGGTTCATCCACGAATCCTTTCGGTTTCTATCCGTGACGGAATAAATTTAATTAGTAACGAAGAAACTGTTAGCTTTGACAGCAGTTCATCAAGCATTGATGATCGAAAGAAAAAAGTGCGCCTATTGCTCAAAGCTGGAGAATACGACAAAAAAAAGGAATATGCGTTGGTCCTACAAGATCCGGAGACCAAAATTGAATACGAACGCATTCCAATCCAAATTGATTTGGCCATTTCAAGCGAATTTTAAGGATAGATGATATGGAAGAAAATACCAGTCTTGATCTTTTACTTAACCTTCATTTTGCCGGACGCGTAGTTCGAAAAGATCTCACCAAAATGGTTAAGGAAGGCGCCAATGTGCCTGTTTATGTCTTGGAATACCTATTGGGCATGTATTGTGCCATCGACGATGATGCAGTTATTGAGGAAGGCCTTGAGACAGTCAAACGAATATTGGCGGAAAATTATGTCCGCCCGGATGAAGCTGAAAAGGTTAAATCCAAAATCAAAGAGCTTGGCCATTATAAAATTATCGATAAGGTTACCGCCAAACTAAATGAAAAAAAAGATGTTTACGAGGCAACACTTTCCAATATGGGCGTAAAAGGGATCGAAGTCTCAAGCAGCATGATCAAGAAGTTCGAAAAGTTACTGGTAGGGGGTATATGGTGTATCCT
>CAZKDT010000252.1:0-4840 GCA_964551515.1 uncultured Desulfobacteraceae bacterium
GTCAGAAGACCTGCTTGAATTGGAAGGCATAAAGCTTCGTGGACAGGAGTATGCCGTTAAGATCTTGAGGATAAAAAAGGGAAATCCCCGGATTGATTAATTTCAGTCCGGGGATTTTTTTTGCTCGGCTGAAAGCACCCATGAATTGAAGAGGTAATGGTTGTGTTTTTTGTTCCGAATATGTTTTTTCTGGCAGCGTTTTTTTATCTGTTGAGCTGTGGCACAGCTATTTTTTGCCGGGATAAATGGATGTTTACTTTTCGATGCCTGTTTGGCATCGGCCTTTTTGCCAATTTCCTTTCGGCTGCCAGCCGTTACTATTTTTCCTGGCCGTTGATGCCCATGTACCAGAAGCCTTTTTTTCTGCCGTTGTTTATCGGCATCCTGTCCTTAAATACAATTTGGCACAGACAGGCGGAATGGCGACTGCTTGTGTCTGCAGTCTGCTTTTTGTCGCTGACAGCCGCTTTTTTCCCAAAAGACTTTTATCTCCCTTTTCTTGAATCCCGAACAATTTTTTCACACCTTTTCTTTCTACCGGGTATTGTCGGCATGGCCTGTTTTATAATCGCCGGCATTCATGCGATTATTCATATACGTTTGTACTTTGCAAAAAGCGATGGACAGGCGCAGGAGCTGAAAAAGTCGGAAAACCGTGTTGTTTCTGGAAACAAGAGCTGGGTTTCACGGTGGATTGTCTGGGGGTTTGCCTTCTGGACCATCTCCATGTTTTCCGGAGAAATATGGTCATATCTCGGCTGGGGAAGCCCTGTGGTGTGGGATGACGCTGCCATTCTGACGGCCATGGGCACCTGGTTTTATTATGCATGTTTTCTGCATCTCCATTTGCAAAAAATGTGGGATTCCAAAAGACGGGCCTATGCCGCTGTATTCGGCGTGGTCTTGACGCTGGTTTTTAACTTTTATCCTGATTTGGGGAAATTTCAGTTGCCTGATCCGGATTATCTGATTCAAATTTTACGGATAACGTTATGAAAAAAATCTGGAGAGCATTGGGAAGCATTCGCCTGACCATCATAGTCCTGCTGCTCCTTGTTTGTGACCTGGCAGGCGGCTATTTGAGCCTTAAAGGAAGCGAAAAAATATTCAAGCCGCTTAACGATTTCGGGCTGATTGAGTGGGTCAATACATACGGAAGAACATATCCGGGTCATACGGTCTGGTTTTTTGTATTGTTTATCCTGCTGTTTCTGCTGGCGGTCAATACCTTTGTCTGCACTACCGACAGGGTACTTGTTCTGATTGAAACCCGTAAATATTTCACCAGACGTCTTCGATTTTTTCTTAAGTTTTCAGTTCATATCATGCATTATGCGCTGATTGCCATTCTAATCGGCTATCTTGTCAGTTACCTCTATGCCAGAACCTGTTCAAACATGGTTATTGCCCTGAAACAAGATGCCATGATCCCGGACACAAAAATCAAGGTACTGCTAAAATCGATGAATATTGACTATTATCAGGGAGACCGGTTGAATTTTTTAAATGATCGGGCCTGTAAAATCAGTGCTGAGCTGCTGTTGACCGCGGCAGGCAAACAGACAAGCAAAACCATTGGCCTTAACAAGCCTTTCCGGTTTAAAGATTTGAGTTTTCATCTTAACGATTTTGCTCCGAGATACAAATCCGGCATGCAACGGCAACCTTATATAAGTCTTATCATAAAAAAAGATCCGGGCATGAAATTATATTTTGCCGGAACCCTGTTTTTTTTAGCGGGATTGTTAATGTATCTGTATCAGTGGTTCCTGTTACAGTCAAAAAAAGGAGGAAAAATATGGGAAGAGTCTATTGCTGCAGATCATTATTGATCACATGCGTTGTTTTGCTAAGCGTATGGCTCCTTGGAGCCTGTGGTCAAAGTCCTGGAATGAGCCCGTCGTTTATAAACATCGGTGAATTTTCTATAAAGCGATTGCCGGAAAATTGTAATGAGATCCGGGACGGCGTGGGCAGGATTCTGGTGTTGGTTCCCAGAGGGCAAAAACCGCCCAAAGGTTATGAAATAAATCAGATCATTGAAACACCGGTACACCGCGTTGTAGCTTATTCCGGATTTAATATTAGCATACTCAAGGCCTTAGGTGTTTTGGATACTCTAGTAGGCGTGACTCACAAAAAGGACTACTGGACCATTGATGAGGTGGTAAAGGGGATGGATAGCGGCAGAATTGCCTATATCGGCGAATCGAACGCGATAGATTTTGAAAAACTCAAGACCATCGAGCCTGACCTGATCCTGACCTGGGATGCATGCGCAATTTCAATGATCAATGAACTCGATATTCCAGTAGTGATTACCACTACCGGAGAAGCTATGGATCTGGATACGCGGATGCGTTTTGCCAAGTTTCTGGCCATATTTTTCAGTCGGGAAAAGGAGGCGGATGAATATGTGGCAAGAGTCAAAAACGCTATCAAGAGTGTAAGTAATTCGGCTCTTGATCCTGTTCTTGACAAGGGTCTTCGTCCAAAAGTGATCTGGGGTGATATATACGAAAAAAGGGTGCTGGTGGAGCCGGGAAATTCCTGGGCTGCTGAAATGGTTGAACTTGCCGGAGGGGATTACCTGTTTGACGACATAAGAGGGGCATCATGAATTGAGATCACACTGGAAAAGTTTCTTTCCGGCGGCAAAAAGGCTGACATTCTCTTTACTTACCGCACCTCAGGGACAGGCGCCACATCCAAGGCAGCCCTTTCACGTGAAAATCCATTACTTAAAAATATCAGCCCTCTGACAAAAGGGAAGGTCTTTGCGCCGTTTCCATGTTATTCCCAGTCCGCAGACCGGCTTGATGAAATTATTCTTGAGATAGCTGCAATTTTAAACCCGAAGCGATTTCCGGGATATCATAAAAAGTTTTTTAGTGAACTGCCTGAAACAGACTCCAATTCGCGAGATATCAAGGAGGCTGCATCTGGATGAATGAATACCAAATAGAGAAAAATCTGACTGTTCAATCGAAAAGACGCTCCCTGCTATTTGTGGTTTTTGCAGTTGTTTTGTTAGTTTCCGTTGCAGTCAATATTATGGTAGGAACCATAGACATTTCTTTTTCCGAGCTTTTCAAGATTATCCACGCACACGATACAACAACAACCAATGGATTTATTGTCTGGAAAATACGGATTCCAAGAACCATTGCCGCGGTCCTCGGAGGCGCCTACCTGTCTGTTTCCGGCCTTTTGCTTCAGGTTTTTTTCCGCAATCCCATTGTGGGTCCCTTTATTTTAGGGATATCTTCGGGAGCCATACTCATGGTCTCCGTTGTAATGCTAACCACCCTGAGCCTTGGGTTAACGGCCCTGGCCCCTTTTTTGACAACTATTTCTGCCCTTGCCGGCGCCTATGCAGCCATGACAATTGTGCTTTTTATTGCCGCAAAGGTTAAAAATACGATTACGCTTCTCATCGCAGGCTTGATGATGGGGTATATGTGCCATGCAGTCACCAGCGTTCTTGTGGCCTTTGCCAAGCAGGAAAAGCTCAAGATGTTCGTACTCTGGCAGCTTGGAAGCTTCTCCGGGTTCAAATGGAGCGAAATCCAAATTCTGTTCATCTTCGGAGGCATGATCCTGATCCTGGTTTACGCACTCAGCAAACCGTTGAATGCCTTTCTTCTGGGGGAGGCATACGCGTCAACCATGGGGGTTAATATCCGTGTGTTCAGGTTTTTTATTATTTTTTGTTCCTGCGCACTTGCCGGCATAGTGACAGCCGCAGCAGGGCCGGTGGCATTCATCGGTTTGGCCGTGCCCCACATGACCCGCCTTTGTTTTGTTACATCCGATAACAGAATACTGATCCCCGGCGCTGTTTTGCTGGGAGCGATTGTAACAGGGCTGTGCGATCTTGTTGCCCGCCTGGCTTTTTCGCCGGTGGAGCTTCCGATCAGTTCCATAACCGCATTTTTCGGAGCGCCGATTGTTATCAGCCTGCTGATCAGAAGGAAGGTGTCCGTATGAGCTGCCCGGGAACAGATACAATAATTAGAACCAAAGGCTTGTCAGTTGGTTATAACAAAAAAACAGTTCTTTCACTGGTCGATTTGGCATTTGAAAAAGGAAAGTTCATATCCCTGCTCGGACCTAACGGCGCCGGCAAGACAACCCTTTTAAGAACCATGGCCAGGTTGCTGCCGCCTTGTGATGGATCTGTTTTAATCGACCAAATATCGCTGAACAAATTCAGGCAGGATCATCTCGCTAGGATACTTTCCGTTGTGCTCACAGACCATGTTTCGCCGGGTCTTTTTTCCGTGTTTGAGTTTGTGGCCCTGGGTCGCTATCCCCATACCGGGTTTTTGGGAAGATTAACAAAAACCGATGAAAAAGCCGTGACCGCTTCCCTTTCTCATGTTAACGCCCAGGATCTGATTTTTCGGCAGATAGAAACTCTGAGCGATGGCGAAAAGCAGAAAATTCTCATAGCCCGAGCCCTTGCCCAGGAACCAAGACTGATCTTGCTGGATGAACCAACGATTCATCTCGATTTAAAGCATAGGATGGAAGTGATGTCTATTTTGCAAAAGCTGTGCAGGGAAAAGGAGATCACAGTGGTAGCTTCCATGCACGATGTGGATATTGCCGCCAAGATATCCGATCACGTTGTCCTGATCAAAGACGGCGGTGTTGTTGCCTGGGGACCGCCGGAAGAGACGCTGAATAAAAAGTCGGTGGCCGCTCTTTACGATTTTGAAGGCGCGAGTTTCAATCCGGCGTTGGGCAGTATTGAAATCAAAGGGAACGGTCACAGGGGATTGGTTTTTGTGGTTGGCGGTATCGGTTGCGGAACTGTTTTTTACAGACTTTTGGC
>CAZKDT010000253.1:0-4824 GCA_964551515.1 uncultured Desulfobacteraceae bacterium
CCGGCTCGTAAAGGCACGATCCTACGCCTCGGAGAGAAGCGGGGCCGGAGGCTTGCTCTTGAACAAAAATCCTCATTTATGGATGGACACTAGTTAACGCAATAATTGTTTTTGATTAGAAATCATGAATTTTCGAGAATTGAAGGTTCAGGCACTCATTTGTAACTTAAAACTGGAGTAAATTTATACCACTCTTCTTTTCTAAAATCCACTAAAATATTATATTTTTCATTGACAGTTACTCGTTAGTTAATATTTAATTTAAATGTTACATCGTAGCATAATACTTATTTAACAAATTCAAAGAAAGACAATTCAATGGGAAGCAAAAAGATGAAAACAATAAAAAAATCTATCTCTCTAAGTGTCTTATTAATTGCTCTGATTGTCTCCGGTTGCGTTTCCTGGCAAAAAAACTACGGTAGGCTTAAAACTATACCTAACGGGCAAAAGCATCTGACCATTCAAAATTTAATCGATAACTGGGATAAGTACCACATTTATAGCTCCGATCCGTATGCCGGACCCGGTTTTCGATCACCTCTGGGCATCATGTTCGATCCGAAAAATAATGATACAATGCTGGTGGGTGACCGGTGGAAAAAGGTCAATGATCAAAAAACCTTGACGGATATGACAAAACGGATTTCTCTGGTCACTCAGCATGAGCCCTGGCTCAATGAAATTTTAGGGGCGGACGGACTTCTTTACGGATATCTTTATTATTCATATGGAGTTGTAACCCTTAAAGTGGTTGGTGAAAAAAAGATGTATATATTTAACCTGGAGGAACCTCCTTATGGGGGGAGTAATGATGATTAATTTAGCCTGCCCTATATATTCGTTTCGTCAAAGCTGTTAATGAGATGTGACATCATTTAGTTACTGCTAAATCCTCCGGAAGAATCTATACAATGGAACCAAGACTTGTTAAAGCCCTGCTGCAGAAACATTTACGCCCCTCAATCTTGAATTCAAAAAGATATCCACACTCCCGGAACGGAAAGGTCCCTACACCGTCAAGGCCGACCTGCCTGGTGGGGGCACGCTTAGCTGGCGAGGCAAAGTATCTTTGCACCCTATTTTTTCCGAAGGTGAGTTAAGCATGGCTGGTTTCAAGCTGACCACAGCCTGGAAGTTCGCTCAGGACAAATTGAACTTTGCCGAACCTTCGGGCGAAATGGACTTCAGCACCCGCTATCGATTCGATTATCAAGAGCGCACCCCTCTCTTGGTGTTGCAGAACGCGAAGTTCGCACTCAAGGAAATTTTGCTTACAGAAAAGGGCAAGAACAACCCCTTGCTTGGCCTGAAAGCAATTGAAGCCGATGACATGCATTTCGATCTTCAAGCACGGGAACTCATGGTTCCGAACATTGTCGTGCGTGACGGTAAGGTCGCAGCATCGGTGGATGAAAAGGGGATGTTCGACTGGCAGAAACTCGTTGTCAACCAAGAACCCGTGGACGTGAAGGCATCAGTTCCTGGCGCCTCAGAGACGGCCGGCCGGCCATGGCGCTTGACGGCAGGAGAAGTGAAAGTCGAAAACGTTGCGCTGGATTATATAGACCGCAGCCGCGCTACCCCCCTGGCGTTTTTCGTCGGCGGGATTAATGTTGTGTTGAAGGCATCGGCAGAAGTTGGCGCCGGGCCGGTCAAAGCAAGTGTGGACGCTATGAAAGTGAAATTGAGTCGCATTGCGCTTTCTGAGGCAGGTGACGGCATCCCCCTCATCGCGCTTAACACTCTCTTTCTGGATGATGGCCGCATAGATATCGGCGACCGTGCGATTACTCTCACGCGGATGGAGGCCACCGGCGGAAAAACAAGCATGGTGCGGGATAAAGACGGGCGTATCCAGCTGGTAGAATTTCTAAACCCTGGTGACAAAGGCTTGATTAAGCGCGAAGTTATCGAGGCAGGCAAAAAGTCGATGGCATAGGGCAAGCCCTGGTCGTTTCGGCTTGATGCGTTTGAGTTAAACGGCTTCAAGGTAGCGCTGCAAGACCGGACCTTTGTTCCGGATGTTGTTTATAGTCTGAAAGATATCCGCGCGTCCTTAAAAAATCTCACCAACGACAAAAAAACACCTATTGACTTTAATACTACATTCAAGGTTGTACAGGGTGGAAGTGCAAGTGTCAGTGGCCAGGTTGGCCAGACTGGCGACCATGCCGACACACGCGTGAAATTAATAGGGTTAAACATCAAGCCGCTGAACCCGGCCATAACCAAGTTTACGACGCTTGCGCTCGAGTCTGGCAACATCTCTGTGTCGACCCGTGTGAAGTATCGTTCTACCAAATCCGGTCCTCAATTGCGCGCTAACGGCTCCGTGAGCTTGGGCAATCTCAGGCTGAATGAAACCGACACCGGGGAACGATTCCTTGAATGGAAAGAGATGGCTGCGAATGGAATAAAGTTTGGGCTGTCGCCCAATCGTTTGCAGGTCGAGGAGGTAAGGCTGCTGGAACCTAGCGCAAAGGTTGTGATCTTTAAAGACCGCAGCGTAAATCTGACCAAGGCGCTGAGAGATCAGAATGCAGCAATCACTGATAAAAAACCGCAAACGGCACAAACGCTGTCTCCGCCTGCCGTGTCGCAAGAAAATCGCGCACTTTTTCCGGTGAATATCGATCGGGTTCGCGTGGAAAAAGACGTCGTTGATTTTGCTGACCTTAGCCTGGTACTTCCTTTCGCTACCCAGGCGACTGATTTTAACGGAGGTGTTACTGGCATCACTTCGGAGCCGACGAGCCGTGCCTCGGTCAAGTTTGACGGCAGAGTAGACCAATATGGTCTCTCCACAGTGAAGGGTAGCTTGAATCCGTTCACACCCAAAACGTTCACTGATATTTCTGTGTTGTTCCGTAATGTGGAGATGAAACCGTTCACTCCTTACAGCGCTACGTTTGCCGGGCGAAAAATCGCTTCCGGCAAGCTTAACCTCAACCTGGAATACAAAATTCAGAACAGCGAACTTCTCGGAGAAAATAAAGTACTGCTGGAACAGTTCACGCTCGGCGAGCGGGTGGAAGCGCCCGATGCGATTAGGCTGCCGCTGGATCTTGCTATCGCACTCCTTACCGATGCCCAAGGTAAAATTGATGTCGCGGTGCCGGTGTATGGCAACGTGGACCATCCGGATTTCAAATACGGGCGTGCGATTTGCCAAGCATTCGTCAAACTGACCACCAAAGTTGTAATTGCACCGTTCCGAGCGATGGGAAACCTTTTTGGCGACAAGGGCGAACAGATGGATGCCATTGCCGACTTTGAAACACAGTACGAAAAAACGACCGGCATGAAAGCTGAACGGGCAAATTTCGCCATGGCGGTTATCGGTTGGGTAAGTTCCGATACCGCCTTTTACCAGGCGCTGTTCGAGGAACTGGTGAAGTTGGAGCCGCTCACCGACAACGACCTCAAGAAACTCGCTCTGAGACGCACGGAAGAAATCATAAAGGAGCTCAAAACGACCTGCGGATTAGACAACACGCGAATGACTGCCAGAATACCCGGTCCCGTGGAAAAAGCCTCGACAAAGACTGTTAATACCAAGCTCACACTATACGTTATCAAGCCAACGGTTCAGGAGCATTAATCAATCATGATTTGCTGACATATTGCGCTTGCAATACCCTCGTAATGGTTGAAATAAGGAATGAACTTGGGAAAGTATTGGAGAAAATTTGACGAGTCAACATTGAAACAACGTTCCCACAGGGTAAATGCATTTGATTTCGGTGCAGCGTAGCGACGGCGTATTTCTCTTGGAAACCAACTGACTGTTTGAAGATTGGAAAGAGATGCACGTCGTCGTGGAGCGTTCTCCTTGTGTTGGAATTCAAATGCGTTTGCCCTGAACGTTCCCATTCCACTTTTCTTTTATATTTTTCCATTTACTTTGCTATCCCTTGCGCAGGCGGATTGCCTTGGGCGTGACCTCGACCAGTTCGTCATCATTGATATATGAAATACATTCTTCAAGGCTCATCTTTTTCGGAGGTGTAAGAATCACGTTTTCATCCGACCCTGAAGCACGCATGTTCGTCAATTTTTTGCCTTTTGCAGGGTTGACCACCAGGTCCTGTGGCCTGCAATGTTCACCGATTATCTGACCGCCATAAACCATGGTTCCAGACCCATAGAAGAGCTTCCCCCGATCCTGAAGATTAAACAGGGCATAGGCCACGGTTGTGCAGGATTCCTTGGCTACCAGAACGCCTTTATTACGGTTTCGAATTTCACCTGCAAAAGGCCCGTATTCCAAAAAGACATAATTCATAATCCCCATGCCTTTTGTTTCCGTTAAAAACTGGGACCGGAACCCGAGAAGACCACGTGTAGGAATCTTGTAGATCAGACGGGCCATCCCATTGTCCTGGTTCATCTCAAGCAACTGGCCCTTAAGCCCTCCCAGTTTTTCAATGACTATGCCCATGAACTGCTTGTCAACGTCGATCGTCAGTTCTTCAAAGGGTTCAAGTCGTATGCCGTTTTCTTCTTTGACAATGACCTGAGGCCTGGTAATCTGGAATTCATATCCCTCACGCCGCATTTTCTCGATGAAAATCGAAATGTGCAGTTCACCCCTGCCCGAAACCTTGAAACCCCTGCCGCTATCCAGTTCTTCGACCAAAAGGGCCGCATCTGAGAGCGCTTCCCTTTTCAACCTCTCCGTCAGATGACTTGAAGTACAGTATGTGCCTTCGGTTCCGGCAAAAGGTGAATCATTCGGAATAAAATTGGTGGAGATAGTGCAGGGATCGATTTCCATATGAGGAAGGGGAACAGGATCATCCGGATCGGTATAAGTTACAC
>CAZKDT010000254.1:0-4817 GCA_964551515.1 uncultured Desulfobacteraceae bacterium
AAAAGATATTGCGCCATCGAAAGAAACAAACGGTTCGTCGTCTGTACTATCGGGCCTTGCCATGATTTTAAAGTATTAGGCGACGTTAGATCTTTCCAAACATTTGATGAAGCGAACCAATGCGCTAAAGAAATAGCAGACGGGAAATATGGATACCCCAAAGGCGAATGGATCAACATGAGATAACCCCAATTCGGAGGAGAAGCCATGAAAACAAGAATTGAATTTAATACCATATCCGAAGCTGTCGATTACCGCCATAAAAACGGCGGCAGGATAGCCTGGGAAAATAATGATGGTAACCGAGTGTATTGGTATAGTTATCATTATACCCACAGCCAGATAATTCACGATCTCCCTAAGGGGAGCTTTACGATACAATAACCACAAACAAAGCAACGCAGGAGGGAACATCATGAAAATTAACATCAAAAACATCGAAAAATTAACCTTAGCGATAAACGAGGCTGAAGGACGCGCTCAGGTGCGCACCATTACACCAAAAGATGTCAATAATGCCATTGAGCATATTGAAGCCAAACTCGGCCACATTCTACCGAAAAAACAATGGCAAGGGCTGAAATTCACGATTGACCCAAATGCGCAGACATTTCCAGCCGCCTACAACAACACGCCTATGTCCACGCAGGTTATAATTGAACGCGGGTCTACGGCATGGTTCGCAATCTATATCGCAAGAGGCAAATGCGTTGGACCTACCAAGTGGATCGAACCATTTAATATCGAACTCCGCGAAAAAGAAATTATTGATTTCCTCGACAAAGCAACCAATTGGTCATAATCAACCGCCCGGGTCACCCCCCGGGCAAACAACACAGGAGGAACACCATGAAAGGAATGAAGATCGAAACGGAAAAAGTCATCACAGAAACAGGCAACCGCGGAAGAAAGATCACCGGACTGTACGGCTTAGGGGAGAACAATCTCCCGAAAGAATACCGAACCGGGACTTCAGCCTGCATTTTTTCAGCAAAAAAAATCACATTACAAGGCTATTCCGCGCAGAAATACCTCACCAAAGCACGCAAAAATAATAGCAATGTGCTCGATGGAATGTATCGAACTGGGGAAACGCTGGACGAACTTGAGTTCCAGCTCTTGCTGGAATTCCTCAATGATGCCGGAACCGCCCTGCAGGAAATCAACGCCGCCCGCCGGGAACTGAAAAAATCCTGGCATGGCACAGAAACCTTTGTAATTTAGCCCGCACACAGTTTGAATGCTTATCCGGCTTATCTCTCTGAGGTAGGTCGGCTTAAACAGTTAAACCATAACATAGGAGGTTATCATGGCTTTTAAAATGACTTATAACCAGGCGCACACAATTCTCGGGCCGCTACCCACTGCCCTGCCGGCCTAAACCCGAACGAACCAATATCAATTTTCGAAATCAACCGGTTGGTGCCTCGCGGTAGCGCTATTGAGCAGCTTATTAGATATCATGGTCAAAAAAGCTGCTCGTTAAACAGCGTTTACCATGACGCGATCATAAACGGACTCATGTAAAGGAGATCTGGAATGAAAAAAGGTGACAAAGAATTTTATGAGCTGCAAGCGCAATTCGAAAGAGACGTATCAAACATTACTTACGGACATCGGTACGACCGAGAAACAGGCAAAAATCTTCCACGCGGTATTTTTTACCAAGATGGAGCTATAAACCAACTTTTCCAAGCTTACATGATGGGGTATGAATACGCTAAATCTTTAGCACGATAAACAACTATTCGAATGTCAAAGAACTGTCTGTTTATACCACTAAACACCTGCAATGTCAAGTAAAACCGGCATTTCAGGTATAAAACTGGAGGCACCATGCCAATCGAATGCTCAATAGTAAAAGATCGTCTCTTCGGAGCTCGAACGTACCGGGGAGCAATAAAAATCACCCTGCCCGGAAAAGGCACAGTGGAAAAAATTGCCGCAACACATAGACTGACCCGGGCCTTGGCACTGGAAGACGCGTTTAGTATGAAACGAAAGGAGGAGATATGGGAAAAATAGTTGAACTGTTGGCTATAATCGGCTTACTGGCATTAATCACTACCGGAGTATGGCTGTTCCTGACCGCCGTATCGGGAGGATAACCCATGGAAACCATAAAAAGGGAACCAATATATGTAAAAGACAAATGCTACCGTTGTAGCGCATCTGATGCAGCCTACCGGGTACATATAGCTACCGGAGCAATAACAGTTAAAGTGTTGCTTTGCGCTGAGTGCGCTGCATTGCCGGCAAAGGATATTTTAGCTAAAACTTTGGGGCTTAAATATTTAAGTGCCTCACAAACAAAGGGGGAAACATGAAAAAATTAATTACTATTTTGATTATTGGAATTTCAAATCTGGCTTTTGCCGGGGATTACCTTGGAGATTACACAAACAATCCATACAACCCAAACCGAGCGGCGTCCCCGAATGGATATGTCGCACCACGCGCCCGATATCAAATACAAACCTTCGGGACAAACTCCCCGAAACTTTATGACAAATCCGGCAATTACAGGGGAAAATTATCAAACAACCCCTACGACCCGGAATCGGTCAGCAACCCATACGGTCGTTACGGAAGCCCATACAGCCAAGAGTCTATAAATAACCCATACGGAGCAGGTAGCCCATACAGAATGAACAGCCCAACAAACCCATATGGAGAAGGATGGAAAATTATAAAATAATTCATAGGCCGGTTGACCCAAAATTGACCGGCCTTTTTTGAGCGCAAATCGCCCCACGTCCTTTTGGCATAAATCAGCCTTAACCAAACGAACGCACCTGAGAAATTCACCCAGAAACCCGACCGGGGAGGCTACCCGACCGGTGAATAGGTGACAAACAGTCTCAATCTCTATCGGGGGCCGAATTGAACGATAGGCCAGCACGCGCACCGAACTTTTGAACCTTGTACCCTTGAAATGGGCTTTTTTGGTATCGGATCACCAACAATGCCAAATTTTACACCCCGTTTACCCCGTGGTCAGCGAAAATCTAAGGGCAATCTACCTTTTTTAACCGGCCCGTTTTTTTGGGTGTGGAAAATCGGCCGCTCCGAAACCAGGTAGCCCAGAGCTTGTCCATGCCTTTCAGCGGCTCCGGGTGAGACTCGTTTAGACCCATGGGCGCAAAAAAGCCCAATACCCACAGGATATTGAGCTTTTAGCGCTTGAGACTATGAACCTAACGACGGAGGCCCCGGGCATCGCTGCTTCGGGAATCTCAAAAATGTATTTTTTATATCGGATCGTATTTTTCATACGCCACCCGTATCATAAAACATGGCGCATGTCAAGTCGTTAATTACAATAAAAATCAGTTCCTTATTTTTGCTCCATGGCCTGCACCGCAATCTCATAAGCCGCGACCGCAACACTCCCGTACTTGTCGGCTTTCTGCTCTTCCTTCAGAGATCTGTGAAAGGGCCGTTGCATGTGGCCCAACTCATGCCCGAACATTTTAATAACTTGTGATAAAGTCGCCCTGGTGCTGATATAATAATGCAAAACCCGCTTATCCTCCAGCCATCCCCAGCAAGCCCCTTTCCGAATATCTGTTATCGCTGTCTGTATATCCCAACTCTCTTCTTTCCCGTCTCCCCACAGCATTTCAAAATTACCCTCAAGGCTTTCGAGCTCATCCGGTTCACAGTTAAAAAAAGCAGCCATACACTTGTTTATATCATCGTACTTTACAGCTTCTATACTTACCATCGCTATTCCCCCGAACAGGCACTTTTACGCCACCCGCAACCCCGCCTTAATACAAAGCCGGTTCATTGCCAGGTGAAACTCCCTCGAATACCGGTCGGCATCCTTGCTCCGCTTTGCAAAACTGCCATGGGGACAGGCTTTTCTTGCTATCCTTTCAGCTTCGGGGATAAATGCGTTAATTTTTCGTTCGCGCTCAGTTCCCGGTTGTATCGGTCTTGTCTTTTTCATATTCCTCCTTTGCCGGAAAAGTTTCATTCAAAGCATCCCGGATACACACTGCTATTGCTGTTTTCTGCTGTTCAGTGAGCCTTTGCGCCGCTATTGATATAACAACATCATTTGTCAATACCGGGCCGCCTCTATACCACCCGGTTTGCCTTAGACAATAGACGCAATCCTGGCCGATTTCAAATTTTGTTTCCGGGGCGTACTGAACATTGCCTGTGTCATATTTGGCCAGCTCTTCCATTTTATGTGTCCCCTTTGCTTTTTTTCGCATAATCGTCAAGGCATCGGGCCTTGATCGCCATCTCATCCATTGAGTCAGCAGGATAGCCGCTGATTAAATTAACATGCCCGGTTTCGTCAACATCGTATTCCCAGATAATACCATCGTCTTCCATTCTGTACACTTCCATGTTTGCCCTCCTTTTATTTTAATAATCTTAATCTCATTTCACGCTTTCCGACCGCCATGACTTTAAGCCGCAGTTCTCCCAATTCTACAACGTCGCCTTTCTCGAAAACATTCCCGAGTTTATCTTTCAGCCGGCAAAGCGTATATTTCCGCTTTATACGTTCTTTACGAGCCCGTAGCCTTTTAGCCTCGTAGCTTAACCCGTAATCCATATTAGCCCCCTATTTTAAAGAGATATTTATTTGGTCCGTCTTTGAATTTCCATATCACCACAGTAGTTTCGTCTGTTTTGATATCTCGTATCCATATGATACTTCTACTATTTTTGTATGGGCCTTTAACAACATATTCAGTCGGCGGATTGTCGCCGTCGTCGTAAATGATGTGTGTGCCGCGCCTGGGGCGTTCCGTTAATGCCGATGTATTATTCATATTTTTTTCTTATGTTTTAAA
>CAZKDT010000255.1:0-4816 GCA_964551515.1 uncultured Desulfobacteraceae bacterium
CACTCATTACATGGCTGCATGATAAAATATATTCAGTAGTATTAATTTTTTACTGGACAACAAGTCATACTTCTGTTATGGAAAGATAGCGGAGGCAAATGACATGCAGACAATAAAGCAACAAACCTTTTGTGGCCGAGAGTTTACCGGCGAAGAGATATTGTTGATTGGAATTTTCTGCTGTTAACAAGTGAGTCAGCTATTTTGACCGAGACACGTTTCCATACCTCATTTATTCTAAAAAAAGCGCATACGACTGTATCATTTTTAACAGGATTATATTGACCAGCGTTTCATCTTGGACTCGCTACGCTTGTCCGCAGTGGGTTTTTAAGGCATGGGCAGGAAAGCTTAAATAACACAAAAAGGGGAAGCAGGTTTTCCCTGCTTCCCCCGGCGCATTATTTAATGCTACCTGCTTTCGGCTATCCCTTGTCAGGTTTCCTCCCCAGGATATCCTGACTCCGTTTCACCGAAACTCTAAAAATCGTCCTCTCTCAGTTCTTCCATTCTTATATCAAATAATTCTTTGAGAAGCTGATTTTCTTTGTTTATTCTTTTAAAGCTGATCAGGATAACGTCCATCAGCAAGTACCCCATCTGGTCAACTATTTTGGTCATTTTTTCTTCAAGTTCCTGTTCATTCTCGTACATATTTTTCTCCTGTATTAAAAATTTGAGTTGCAGCCAGACGAACATGTTCTGCGGTAACCTCTTTGTTTCTATGCCCAACGATGATTGCCCCTCTGATTGAGTGACTGGCCTCACAGTAACTGCTACTTTGTAGGCAAGTCATCGGTTGTTTTGACCTTCAGTATCATGTCCGCATCCACCGTTTTCTGGTCGCAGAACATGGCATAGGTCAAGGCCTCTTCGCAGATATTGCCGATCAGTCTTGGGAAACCATATGAATATTCCCGTATGGCCGATAAAGCATCCTCCTTAAATATAGGTGCTGTACATCCGGCCCACTTAAGGCGTGACTTAATATAATTGATGGTGTCCTTTTCCGATAATCCGGTCATGTGGTATCGCATTCTAATCCTTTGATTCAGAGGTTCCATGACAGCAAAGTTCATCATGCGCTTTAAATCGGATTGACCCGATAAAATCAGCAGGAACGGATCAAAGGAATCCATCTTGAAGTTGGTCAGTAGCCTGATTTCTTCAAGCGGTCCCGATTTAAGCAGATGGGCCTCGTCAATGACAAGAACGACAGTTCTTCCCCGCTGTTCTTTACAGTCCAGCAGTTCCTTCTGGATTTGCTGATAATTGGCACTTTTGGTGAACCGATTCTGTAATCCCAATAATGCATTGATATGGCGGAGCATATCTCCTCGATTCAGGGTGCTTAAAGGCGTATAAATGACATTGAAAAGATTGTCGTTAAGGGTGTTGGCAAACCGTCTGGTTGCGATGGTTTTACCCACACCGGGATCTCCGGTCAACAGCATGATGCCGCCCCTGCGCTTCATATATTCCAGGCGGGCAAGGGCTTCTTTGAGCACCGGCGTATCAACGATATCAGCAGTTTTGATCTCCTTATCAAATGGATACTGCTTAAAGCCGAACCAGGCCAGAAGATCTTTCATTTTTGCACCTGACTGTTGGCATAAGAAATGATGGCCTGCGTTTGATGCGGTTTGAAAGTCTTTGCATTCTGGCGTTTATCAACGAATTTAAGGCAACAGACCCGAATGTCTTTATCATAGAGATAAAGTTCCTGGTCGGCATCTACCGGATGGCGGATATCAACACGTTGTCTGATATAAGCGGTGGGGACCTCATAGATATTTCCTTTAAAGCTGATGGTGGAATCGTTGTTCACCACCCGCTCATGCCGGATAAGAAATATTTCATCCAGTTCGGATTTTGTAGGCCGGGTTATGTTGGTATGACTGCATGAACGATGGTAGCGATCAATGGGTTTCTCGTTTATACCGGTATGCAGCCTGTGATGATAATCATCATGCAGCCAGATGGAGAAAGATTCATTGAGCTCTTCTAATGTCGGTTTTTCAGTGAGAGTTGAAAGGAAACGATCCCGGACCGTGCGAAAATAGCGTTCTATTTTTCCACGGGAAGGCGAATCATAGGGTTTGGAATGTATCAATGATATTCCTGATAATGCGCAGGCTTTGGTCAGAAAATCAGAGCTGAAAGATGCCCCGTTGTCGACATACAGCCGTTCCGGAAACCCAAAAGCCAGAAAAGCTTCCTTTAATACGATGGTCAATGATAATACCGTCTCAGTCGGGGCAAATGCATGCCCTACAATCATTCTGCTATGATCATCTATGATCGCACACAATATTGCCTTATAGGTTTTTCGGTTCAAGGTTATTTGAGGACCATGCATGAAATCACACATCCACAGACAATTCACATGATCGGTTTCAAAACTGGTTCGTTGATCCCGGCGTTTGTCCCCAAAATTTAATAATCTTTCTTCCTTAACAATGCGCAGCGCCGTATTATAATGGACGGGAGGAATACCGAGCAGCCCCTGGGACGAAAGAATTTCGTACAGCCTTTTTACGGTAATATGAGGATAGGCTTTGCATTGCACCCTAATGGCATCCAGCATCTTTGCATCCGCTTTTCTCGGACGTCCTTTATCTTTTCTGTCTTTTGGTTTCAGCCCTTCAAACCCTTTCTTTCGATATGTTTTAAGCCAGGACTTCAGGGTGGACATTTTAACCTTGCGACGGCCATAGCGTGGAAATTCATGGGGTTTAGCCGCCTGGGTGCGAAAGTACTCATTTTGTACTCTTCCAGGCTCTGCTAACACCGGGCTGATTAACTTGTAGCGGATCAAAGCAATTTGTTCACGGGTTTCGTTGTCCATAACACCTCCTTTATTGTAATCGTTGTCGAAAAAACCTTGTTATAATCGACATGCTAACTCACTGAAAAGAAAGGTGTTATCAATCTTGTGTCAAAATACACCCAAAAATATCATCCGCATTTACATAATGTTCCCTGGTCCGCAGAATACTGGACGTTTTCAACCCGAGGATGGCTTTTATTTAAGGAGAGCGATTGCGCTCACAAGATGTTTTGCCAAATAGGCATTTCTTAGTTTGATGAAAATGGTACAGTATCGCCGGTATTACGCTTCGTCGATTCGGGCTGTCAACACAACTGATACTTTGAAGATAGATGTAAATCGTCTGGACGGCTTTCCTTGGATCCAATTTTTGTGACACAGAAAATGGAAATTTTGTATGGAGTACATGATGTCCTCTGAGGAATCCGTGCAGTAACAACGCAGCCCAGGTCTGAATCAGATACGGTGTCACTAAACAATCGGCGTCAAGCTCAAGGCCGGCACCATGGTATCCTGCTTGTCCTGTCTGTTGAAATTTATATACCTTAAGCAAGGTGCCGACTATCGAATCAACCGTATACTGGCAATAGGGGATTAGCTGATTGGGTAAAAGAGAAAATGTTGCTCCGGTTTTGCGGCACAAGAACCGGGCCACCGGGACCCTCTCCTTTTTAAATGGGAACAGGTCAATCGCATATCGATAATACTCTTCAATCTGAGTGTAGCAGTCTTCTTTCCCGCAGATAATACATTTTTTCCCGATTTTTTTCTTAAAATTTATACTTGAGAAGGCATCTTTGTATTCCCAAATGTCTGTATATGTGTTATCAAATTGATATTGGATGTTTTATATCCTATTTTGGAGGTTGGGAAGGAGGTCTATTCGCGTAGAAAGTGTCCTTCCCAACTTTTCCTTTTTGATCGGTTTCAGTCAAAAAATCATTGTGAATTCCTTACATCGAAAATCTAACTATTCACATATCAGTGGTCAGATTAATTTGCAAATTTCTTGAAAAAATTAAAAGAAATAATGTTGTATTCAACACCATGCATGCGGGATGTAGTGTTTCAACTGTTTCTCGAAGCATCAAACGCATCAACATGATAGGGGAATTGACTGATCGTCCCCGTTCCGGACGTCCCGCTATATATTCAGAAACATTTAAGCTTAAACTGACAGGATTTTATTGCCAGACACAGCCTTTTCCAAATTCAGGACGATGGACGTTGAGATGGGCCGCAATTCATTTGGCAGCAGATCCCGAAATCGTTAATGGGACTCCAGGTAAATCGACAATTCAGCGCATTCTAAAAGAAAACAACCTTAAACCGCATCAATCCCGGTATTTTCTTCATATTACTGATCCTGACTTTTTCCCGAAAATGGAGCATCTGATACAGCTATATTTGAATCCTCCCCAAAATCTATTCTTTTTTGACGAATGCCCGGGAATACAAATGCTCAAGCGCCTTGTCCCGGATCTTCGAACAGAAAAAACAGCGAAGCGTCTTGAAGAATTTGAATACATCAGAAACGGCACAATGAACGTTCTTGCCTTTTTTAATCATGCAAACGGAAAGGTACATGCCGAATGCCATGCTGATCATAAAACTGACACATTTCTGGCGATATTCAAACGTCATGTTTCCACTTGTCCGGCAAACGAACCGATTCATTATGTTATGGACAATTTATCAACTCATCGTGGATATCCTTTTTGTAAAATGGTTGCTGAACTTAGCGGTGTTGACTGTCCCTCCGAAAAAGAACTGGATAATTTGGAAAAACGTGTTGAGTGGCTGACGTCTGAGAATAAACGGATTATCATACACTTTACCCCGTATCATGGTTCATGGCTAAATCTGGTTGAATTCTGGTTTGGTATCATGAATAAAAAAGTATCAAACGAATCTTACGGCTCACCGGTCGAATTCAAGGAAGCTTTTGAGGGTTTTTTTGAAGAATGGGATACTCTGCTTGCTCAT
>CAZKDT010000256.1:0-4798 GCA_964551515.1 uncultured Desulfobacteraceae bacterium
CAGTTTCCAATTTTCATGCAATGCCCCGAAAATTAAGGAGTCACGATTATTTTTCCAAGCTGAATGACGAGGTCTGAGTATAAATGAGTCTGTTGATTAATGGTCTTTTCGCACAATCTTTGCGCCTGCCCCGCCTTGTTGAACCGGGGACCCTCCGGGTGCTCAACCGGGGTAGGTCCGGCAGATCGTACTGGTGTGGTTATTTTTTTTCGCATGCTTTGATTTTGAGAGAAAATCCTCATTAATCAAAAGACTCATAAATGATGAAATGAACGGGAGAAGGATTGTTGTTTGTTAAAAAGAAATATGCCTGGGCAATCATTTTGTTGGGGTGGCTTTTTTCATCTTGCGGCTATCGTTTTGCCGGTAATGGAAGTTTTCCATCCGGCATAACGTCGATCAGTGTAGAGATGTTTAAAAACCGTAGCGCATTAACAGGGATGGAGAATATAATCACAAATGATCTAATATATGAATTTATCAGGCATGATCAGACAATTTTAACAGGAAAGGACAAGGCTGATGCAGTCCTTACCGGTGTTATTGTATCGATTAGTTCCAGGACAATTTCACATAGAGGGGAGTATACCTCCAATGAAAGAAGGGTTGAACTTAAAGTCAATTTGCAATTAACGGATAAATCCGGCGGGGTAATATGGTCTGCGAAAAATATTTCAGACAACGAAGCTTACAAGGTATCGTCTACAAAACAAGTCACCGAACGAAATGAAAAGCTTGCGATCGAAAAGCTTACCAAAAGGCTTGCGGAAAATATTTACAGTATGTTAACAGCCAATTTTTAAAAAAATGCCAATTAAACGCATAACCATAACAAAGCCAACTATTGCTTTGCGCTATACTCTTTCTGGCGGTTAGCCCGTGAGGAATCCGAGTTAGGCAGTTAGGCTTAGATGGTGTTTACAAGTCTGGAAAGGCGGGAAATTTTTCGAGACGCGGTTTTCTTGTGAATCACACCCTTTTTTGCTGCATTATCTATTATAGATTTTGCAATGTCTAGTTTAACCCGTGCTGTTTCATCCGATTTTTCGCTCACAGCAAGTCGCACATTTTTAACGATATTCTTGATCCTTGTTTTCGAAGATTTGTTGCGCAAGCGCCTTTTCTCATTCTGGCGTGCACGCTTTATCGCAGATTTATAATTAGCCAACTTTACAAGCTCCTTTTAATTTAATATTATATATAAAATCAATTTAAATACAAATTTACTGGAGATATGTCAAGCTTTATTTTGTCAAAAATTTGCTTTTAATTTAAGAATGAACCGATCAACAAATCAGCCGGGTACTGAAAATTACCGCGTGATAAAAGCTATGGGGGTTGTTGGATCAGCAACTTTGTTGAGCCGCATTTTCGGTTTCATAAGAGATGTTGTGATTGCCTGGTTTTTTGGCGCCGGGCTCGCTTCCGATGCTTTTTTTGTGGCTTTCAGAATCCCCAATCTTTTAAGGAGGCTTTTTGCCGAAGGTTCTTTAAGCGTTGCATTTATTCCCGTTTTTACCGAATACCTCCTAAAACGTGGGAAAAATGATGCTTTTAAAATGGCAAGGTCTGCCATAAGACTCCTTTCCGTGGTCCTTGTCGCAACGACTGTTGCAGGTATTTTGCTATCCCCGTTTATCATTCGTGTTATCGCTCCGGGGTTTGTTACCTCACCCGAAAAATACTCACTTACGGTCTTTTTAACCCGTATCATGTTTCCGTATATTTTCTTTATCGGACTTGTTGCACTTTGCATGGGTATACTTAATGTCCTTGGTCACTTCGCCGCACCTGCCCTTGCCCCTGTTTTTTTAAACATTTCCATAATAGGCTCGGTATTCTTAATTGCACCTCACACCGCTGAGCCTGTTGCAGGGATTGCCATCGGGGTACTAATCGGAGGATTTCTGCAACTTGCACTTCAGGCGCCATTTCTTATAAAAAAAGGATTTTATTTCTGGCAAAAGGCAAATATTTACCACCCCGGTCTAAAAAAAATCGGCCTACTCATGGTCCCAACCATATTCGGTGCTGCTGTCTATCAGATCAACATGCTGGTGGGAACCCTGCTTGCTTCTTTACTGGCCCAAGGTAGTGTTTCGTATCTTTATTATGCTGACCGTCTGGTACAGTTTCCCCTGGGAATCTTTGCAATAGCCGCGGCCACTGCTGTTCTACCGAGTCTTTCCAGACAGGCGGCGGAAAAAGATTTGCAGGCTGTCCGTGATACATTTTCATATGCCATGAGAATGGTATTTTTTATTACCATCCCTTCAATGGTTGGCCTGATCGTTTTAAGGGAACCTATTATTGCACTGTTATTTAAAAGAGGGGCTTTTGATTCAGAAACCACACGTTTGACTGCATATGCGCTTTTGTATTATAGTGTAGGTCTCTGGGCTTTTTCAGCGGTGAGGATCGTTGTTTCTACGTTTTATGCATTAGAGGACACAAAAACGCCGGTACGAATGGGAGTGGTATCGGTTTGCGCCAATATAATATTAGGAGTCATTCTTATGGGACCGATGGGACATGGTGGGCTTGCACTCTCCACCTCTCTTGCTTCAATGCTGAATCTGGGACTTCTTATCCGGGCCTTGAGGACAAAGCTTGGTGCGCTGGGGTTGAAAAATATTGCCGGGTCTGCCTGTAAAATAATGATTTGTTCAGGGATTATGGGGGGTGTTGTTTGGGCTACTGCCCTATTGATTATTCCCGTGGAACACGGGACATTGTCTGACCTTTTCTTCGGGCTCATGGGAAGTATTGTGGCCGGTCTTGTTCTCTATGGATTTTTTTCCTTATTGTTTAAGAGCAAAGAACTGGAAAATGTTTTGACTATAGCCGGAAGAGGATTACATAAAAAGTGAAATCAAGAAAAAACATTCTATTTGTTTTTGCAATACTGGGATTATTTTTGTTGTTAATGTTTACTTTATTCGGCGAAAATGGTTTTGTGGATTTAAACCGGCTGAAAGCAGAGAGAGATACTATAATAAAAAAGAATACTGAACTGATTCAGGAAAACCTTTCCTTGTCTCGAGAAATAGAAAGATTAAAAAACGATCCCGAGTATGTGGAGAATGTGGCCAGGAAAGAACTTGGCGTGATAGGCAAGGGTGAGGTTGTCATCACGGTAAAATAAAAAAGTAGAAAGGCAAAACAAAGTGATGAATAATGAAGTTTTTTATACCAGGACAATGGCTAAAGTCCATACCGAGCAGGGGAATTTGGGTAAAGCGGCCGAAATCTATAAATACCTATTAAAACAAGAACCGGATCGTCAGGATTTTATTAATGCACTTTCTGAAATTGAGAATAAAGGTTTTGATGAAGATTTAGAAAACCTTTTCATGCTGTTCAGTGAATGGATCGATCTTTTGCTTAAATATAATAAGTTGCAACGGCTTAAAAAATTAAAAAGTTATATCGGTGACGATAGATGAAGAGCCTTATCAAGAATAAAAATATCGTACTGGGTGTGTCAGGAGGTATTGCAGCATACAAGAGCGTCGAACTTTTAAGACTCCTTATCAAGGATGAGGCGAACGTCAGGGTCATTATGACTAAAAATGCTTTAGCGTTTGTGGGACGTCTGACTTTTGAGGCCTTATCGGGTCAACCGGTCTGTACAAGTCTTTTTGAAAAGGTTGACGATGCTTCGATAAGACATATTGATTGGGCTAATGAAGCTGATGCTGTGATTATTGCACCGGCAACGGCAAATATTATCGGCAAGATCGCCAATGGAATTGCTGATGATGCTCTGAGCACTTTTATTATGGCGGCAACATGCCCTATGATAATCTGCCCTTCCATGAACACGAATATGTTTGAAACAAAAGCGGTCAGGAGGAATCTTGATACAGTCAAATCTGATGGGTATTTTGTTATAGAACCGGAATCAGGGGAACTTGCTTGCGGCATTACCGGACCAGGTCGTCTTCCTGAACCTGAAGATATTCTTGACAGGCTTTTATCTTATCTTTCTCCCAAAGATATGAAAGGTAAAAAGATACTTGTTACCGCCGGGCCAACTCGGGAATTAATCGATCCCGTTCGGTTCATCAGCAATCCGTCTTCCGGCAAGATGGGCTTTGCGATTGCAAGGGCTGCAGAACAAAGAGGGGGAGATGTTATTCTTATAACAGGTCCTACAGGTCTGCCCGATCCAAATGGCGTCACAGTTGTCAGGGTTGGTACAGCCCGGGAAATGGCTCTTGCTGTGTTTGGACACATGGAAGATTCTGAAATAATTATTAAAACAGCAGCGGTTTCTGATTACAGCCCAAAGAATCAGGCTGGGCAAAAGATCAAAAAGCAAAAGGATGAACTGGTTTTGTTGCTGGAAAAAACCCAGGATATCCTAAAAGAGGTTGGGAGGAGAAAAAAAGACCGGATAATAGTCGGGTTTGCTGCGGAAACAGAAAATTTGGAACAGTATGCCGGGAAAAAACTGGTTGAAAAAAATCTTGATATTGTTGTGGGTAATCTTGTGGGTCGATCTTCCTCGGGTTTCGGTACTGATACCAATGAGGTGACCATGTTTTATAAAGACGGCACAAAAGAGGTTTTTCCTGAAATGCAAAAAGATGATGTGGCCCATATTCTCCTGGACCGGATATTAAAAAAAGTGTGATGTGATCCAAAATGGGCGGGTGTAAATCAAGGCCGTTGGTAAACGCTTATCCTTGCATATTGACAAACCGTGGCTTCGATGTCAGGTTTCAGGTTTCAGGATTAAGGTGTCAGGTTTCAGGCTGGCTCTCGCTTTTTCACTACTGACACCTGACACCCG
>CAZKDT010000257.1:0-4789 GCA_964551515.1 uncultured Desulfobacteraceae bacterium
CAAAAAGCCGGATAGGAATACTGGCAGATCATGAGCCGGTCCGGCTCATCCTACGTCCGGATATTGAAAACCGTAATTTTCACGAGACCACCAAGGCATTTCAGGGACCAGAGCATCTCTGGCCCGGAGCTGTGAGATCAGATCCGGCAGGCTTCACATTTGTGCCGGATCAGGAACACCGGCTTAATTTGAAGATTTCCCATGGGTCTTTTGTATGGGAGCCGGAATGGCAATACATGGTATACCGGTCCATAGAGGCTGAGCGGGGTCTGGACGCGGATTCGGATCTGTTCAGTCCGGGCTATTTTTCTTCATTTTTGAAAGGAGGAGAATCCGTAACGCTGAGCGCCTCTATTATGGGCGCCCAAGATTCCCATGTTTCGAATCAAAAATCCAGGGTCCGTGATATAAAACCGGAAATTTTTGAAAAAAGAAGATTTTGTAAACCGTATGAAGCGTTAAAAACAGCGCTGGAGGATTATGTAGTAAAAAGGAACGATTTGAATACGGTAATTGCCGGATATCCTTGGTTTCTCGATTGGGGAAGGGACGCCTTGATTTTTGTCAGGGGGTTGATTGCAGCGGGAAAAATGGACGAGGCTCGTTCTATCCTGAAACAGTTCGGACAGTTTGAAAACAACGGGACAATCCCTAATATGATCCGGGGAAAAGATGCGGGAAACCGGAATACTTCTGACGCGCCGCTATGGTTTTTTGTCGCATGTGCCGATCTGGTCCGAATCCAAAGAAATGAAGAATTTCTTGATTCAATGTGTGGTGATCGAACCATTCGTGATATTCTTTTTTCCATAGCCAATGCTTATGAAAAGGGAACGCCCAACGGTATCCGTATGGACCCGGAATCGTGTCTTATTTTCAGTCCGACCCATTTTACCTGGATGGATACCAATCACCCTGCAGGCACACCCCGGCAAGGGTATCCCATTGAAATTCAGGCGCTCTGGTTTGCCGCATTATCCTTTTTATCACATATTGATCCTTCAGGGAATGCCGGCGATTGGACGAAAAAGGCTTCCAGGGTTCAGAATTCGATTTTTAGCCTTTTTTGGCTCGAAAAATCAGGTTACCTGTCCGACTGTCTCCATATCAATTCGGGAGAACCTGCCGCACAAGCGGATCCCGATGATGCTCTGAGGCCAAACCAGGTCTTTGCGGTAACGCTTGGCGCTATCTCCGACCCTAAGATTTGCCGTAAGATCTTGGCAGCGTGTGAAGAACTGCTGGTCCCGGGAGCCCTTCGCAGCCTTGCAGACCGACCGGTGAGCCGCCCAATTGCAATTTATCATAATGGAACAACCATTAACAATCCCCAACACCCTTACCAGGGGCAATATGCGGGAGAGGAAGATTTAAAACGCAAACCTGCATATCATAACGGCACTGCCTGGACATGGTTGTTTCCCAGTTATTGTGAAGCATGGGCAAAAGTTTACGGAGATAAAGGAAAAAATACGGCGTTCTCGTGGCTGGCAAGCAGTGCCCGTCTTGCATCCCAGGGGTGCGTTAACCATCTCCCGGAAATCCTGGACGGAGATTTTCCCCACAGACACCGTGGCTGTGATGCACAAGCCTGGGGGGCAAGCGAATTTGTGAGAGTATGGAAGCTGCTTCAACAGCAATTTTCATTTTGAAAAGATATCCCTGTGAGAGCGGCTTTCCAGCCGCGAAAAATCGTGGCAAAATGCCACTCACACGGTATCTGGAAATGAATTTGGCGCCATAATGAGAATTGCTACTGCTTCAATCTTTGGATTGACTATTTGATAATAGTTAAGTAGTTGAATGGGGTTGTAAATCAAGACTGTTGGTGATTTAGCTTAAATTATCCAGGTGTCAGTTGTTCAGGTTTTGGGTTTCCGCTCTTACGTCCCTCTCTCCTGACACCTGACACCTGAAACCTGATCTTCAGATCCCGGTGATAAGGAATGAATGGCTGTCGTAAACCAACAGCCGTGAATTACATCCGTTGAATGATTGACCCATGGCCAATAAACAATGACAAAGGATAAATAAATATGGGTTTTTTACAAACATTTCAAGTATTTCCTGTAATTCCGGAATCCCTCTCTTTTCTTCAGGTTCTGGCACGTAACCTTTGGTGGTGCTGGCATATGGATGCCATTGAACTTTTTCGTCGAATAAATCCCCGGCTCTGGGAAAAGTGCGGTCGCAATCCCATCGTATTTTTAACCTTAATTCCCCAAAAACAACTGGAGGAACTGTCAAAAGACGAAAGCTTTCTGGCTCATCAGCAACGAGTGGAAGAAGATTTTGTGAACAATTTATCCCCTGAGGATCCAAGCGAATCTTCATACGGTAAAGAGGGAACTATTGGATATTTTTCCATGGAATTTGGCATTCATGAAAGTGTTCCCATGTTTGCAGGCGGTCTCGGAGTTCTGGCCGGTGATCACTTAAAGGCGGCCTCCGACCTTGCCCTTCCCCTGATAGGGGTCGGACTTCTCTACCGGCATGGCTATTTTCACCAGTTTCTGGATCATGAGGGGTGGCAGCAGGAAGAATATCCGGAAATCGATATTTATCGCCTGCCTGTGAAACGGGTAAAGGATAATTCAGGAAATGAGCTAATCATTTCAATCACCGGACCCGAGGGCGAAATCCGGGCTGTTGTCTGGAAAATCATGGTGGGACGCATTCCTCTTATTCTTATGGATACCAATTTACCGGAAAATCCCCCGGAGATTCGGGAAATAACTTCTCGTCTGTATCCCGGAAATCCAAAGACTCGGCTGGCACAGGAGGTGCTGCTGGGAATCGGCGGAATGCGTGCTTTTGAAGTCATGGGAATCTATCCGACCGTGTGCCACATGAATGAAGGGCATTGCGCCTTTGTCACCCTGGAACGGCTTGCTCAGACAATTTCCTCCTATAAAGTAAATCTTGAGACCGCAAAGGAGATCGTTTCACGAACCACGGTCTTTACTACCCATACGCCGGTGGCAGCAGGGCATGATGAGTTTCCCGTCGACCTTGTAAAACCGTATCTTAATTCTTTTACCGATAGACTCGGAACAAACGTTGACGAGATCTTATCCTGGGGGCAACCCATGAAATCCGGTGCAGACATCCCCATTTCCATGTTCGTTCTGGGACTGCACAATGCGCAATACTGTAACGGCGTCAGCGAATTGCACGGCAAGGTGGCCAGACGCATGTGGTCCCATATCTGGCCCGGCAGGCCGGAAGATGAGGTTCCCATAGGCCATATTACAAACGGAATACATATCCCTTCGTGGATTTCCGTTGAGAACTCTCTGCTGTTTGAACGCTATCTTGGACCGGATTGGCATTTGGATATGGGAAACCCGGAAATTTCCAAACGCATTGACGATATTTATGATGAGGAATTATGGCGGTCCCGCGAAATGAGTCGCAGTCGCCTTATTCGCCATTGCCGGGCGCTGATGATAAAACAATACCGGCGCCGTAATGCCCCAAAAAAAATGATGAAGGATGCTGAATCGGTAATGGACCAGGATATATTGACCATAGCTTTTGCCCGTCGCTTTGCGACGTACAAGCGGGCCAATCTTTTGCTTAAAGATCCGGAGCGTTTTGAAGCAATCATTGCCTCAAAGACAAATCCGGTTCAGTTTATCTTCGCGGGGAAAGCCCATCCTAAAGATAACGAAGGCAAGGAGCTGATCAAGCGCCTTATCCAGTTTGCCCGCAGACCCAAGGTGCGCCACCGAATCGCCTTTCTAGAAGACTACGATATCAGCATCGCACGGAACCTGGTTCAGGGCGCGGATGTGTGGCTTAATACTCCCAGACGGCCCTTTGAAGCATGCGGTACATCCGGAATAAAAGCCGCTGCAAACGGAGTCCTTAATGTGAGCATTCTCGACGGCTGGTGGTGTGAAGGATATGCTGAAGAAAGAGGCTGGAGCATTGGAGACGGAGAGGAATATACGGATTCCGCCTATCAGGATACGGTGGAGAGTCAAGCCCTTTATAATGTGCTTGAAAACGATGTGATTCCATGCTTTTATGAAAGAAGGAATGGGAAAGCGCCGGACCGGTGGCTCAAAATGATGAAAGAATCGATGAAGATGGCATTGCTGCAATTTTGTGCCCGTATCATGGTTAAAAAATATGAGACCAGATTTTATCTCCCCGCCTTGGACCGCTTCGTGAGTCTGACTGCAGATAATGCCAAGGAAGCTGTAATACTTTCCGCTCAGTATAACCGACTCAAGTCCCTGTGGGATAAAATAAGGATTGAACGTCCTGTACGAAAAGCTGAAGGCGCATTTTGGGTGGGAGAACGCTTTGAGATAACAGCGATTGTGAATCTGGGAGAACTGAATCCTAATGAAGTAAAAATAGAACTTTATTACGGCCCATTAAAAACTGTGGACAGCATTGCAGACAGTCATTCTCAAGAAATGACCGCAAAGGAAATCCATGGAAATGGGGAATATCTTTACTCCTGCACCATAGCTTGCAGCAATTCGGGGCGGTATGGTTTTACTGTCAGAGCTGTACCCAGTGGAGATGACCGAATCAGGTTTACCCCCGGCCTTATCACATGGGCATAGGAATTGAAAATTGAAAATTTAAGATGGATGATGGGTGATGGGTAATTGCAAATTTTAAACTAACTAAATAGTGCCTGAACGAAAACTGTCTTTTTTGCCAATATCTGCGTCAGACTCAAATTTTAATCCTCGAAATACTCAATGTATGTCTGTGGTTAAAATTTTCCTCTTCCCCTCCGGGGCGTAGGCCCTACCCTCTCTCCGAG
>CAZKDT010000258.1:0-4780 GCA_964551515.1 uncultured Desulfobacteraceae bacterium
TATACACGGCGATTTTCACCACCCCAGGCACGGGCTATTGTTTAAGCATCGCCCGTGCAACAACCAGATCTTCCCGGACAGTAATCTTTATATTGTTTTTGCTGCCGTTAATAATTTTTACGTCTATTCCCAAGCGTTCCACAAGCAATGAATCGTCAGAACCGGTATATCCATCACGCCGTGCGGTTTCATGAGCTCTTATGATCAATTCATATTTAAACGCCTGCGGAGTCTGAGCAAGCCAAATGTTATTTCTTATAAGTGTTTTCTCAATAAAACCCGATTTGCCGACACGCTTAACTGTATCGCTGGCAGGTATGCCAAGAATACATGCACCGAATTTTCTTGAGCCAAGAATGCACGATTTAAGTTCTGCAGGTTGAATAAAAGGACGCACAGCATCATGGACAACCACCGTGTCGGTCTTTTTATCTATGGCTTGAAGTCCGTTATATACTGAATCCTGGCGCTGTTCGCCGCCAGGCACAAGTTCAAGCCCGTTTTTAAGCTCCAGCAAGGAAAGTATGTTGTTTCGGCAATATTCGAAATCTTCTTTGGGGATAACAAGAAAGATTTTATCTATCAGATCACACGCATCGAACGCCATTACCGAATGAGCCAGGACCGGTTGACCCCCAAGGTCCAGGTACTGCTTGCGGGTTGTGTCATTCATCCTGACACCTTTGCCAGCAGCAACAATAATTGCAGAAACCATAGGAGTATCTTCTTTCGAAAAATTCTGTGCTTTTTATAGCGAAATAATTGTAAACGTTCACGGAATTTTTGAAATCCCAAATTCCAAGCATCAAATTCCAAACAAATCTCAAATTCCAAATACCAATGACCTAAACTATTTCGATTTTTCCAGTATTGATGAAAATATCTTTTTCAATTCGTTTGGAATCTTTCAAGATCATAAGGTTTGGAATTTTGAATTTCGCTCATTGTGATTTGTTTGTTATTTGGAATTTACACTAACTCAACTAGTCCGTGAACCGGATAATATCTCGCATTCTACTTCAGGTATTTCAGCTCCTTGGGAAGAGGAATCCCTTTACCCATTGTATCTTCACCGTAATTGACATCCGCAAGGATTTTAATATCCTTTAACGCCCGGGTATCCCCTTCAAAAACAACTTCGGCAATGTTTTCTTTCTGTATCTTGCCCCCTGCCCATTGAATATCCAGTACACTGCTGGCATCAAACCGGTCTTGTCCGACACAAAGTTCCACCTGCCCCCCGTAGTTCTGAACGATTTTAGCCACTAAAAGACTAGGTCTGCTGTGAAAGCCAAGCTTTACAGGAATGCCTACAACAATAGAAGAGCGTTCAATATTTTTATTGAGTATCTCCCGGGCCAGTTCTTTGCCGGTTGTAAGAAAGTGACAGACATAGTAAAATCCATAATTTATGGTGCGATCGAGAAGCTCTTCCGGATCAATTACGGTGGACAAGCGATCTTGAACCTTTTTGTAAATATTTTTATATCCTGCTTTGTGAAGATGCCGCTCATAAAAATGCAACAACCTTCCGATCATTTGAAGAAGGTGAAATACCACCGAAAAAAAACCCCGTAAATCTTTGAGCTTCCTGTTGCCAAACCGGTACCCGCCGTGGATCACATATGTATCAAAAGAAGACTGAAGATTATGCACCAGCATTTCAAAACGCCTCATATTCACTTCATTTACTTTTTCTGGAACAATCTTCAATATCTCTTGAAAATCATACGGCTCATAAAATCTGAGAGGATCAAAACTTGCCGCTATGGATAAAAATTCACTGGCAATTTTAACGATATGCTTCTTCTGCTGGTCTTTATCCGTATCATCGATATTAAAATCGAGCATCTCCCCGGTTATAATACCGGGAAATTCAGCCATATCATAACTCTCGTCAGGTATGGGGATATTAAGCCTGCGGGCCTCATTCAATATGATCGGGGCTAACTTCATTATCGCCTTTCTTATAAAATAAAGCGTAGAAGTGCCTTCCTTTTCAAAAACCTCGGTATCCGGAAGACCATAGAAATCGAGACGGTTTAAAATATGTGTCTGCGAGTAGCCTCCAAGGCTTAGATGCCTGACGGCAGAGGTAAGCTCCCTGTAAAAAAACCATTCCTTGTTATTTTTAGCGCCGTGAAAATCCAGGAAGTCTTCTAGAACCTGTGAAGTTGCGATCAAGTCTGAAAAAAGTTTCTTGGTAAAAAGATACCGGGAAGAACTAAAATTTGAAATATAGTTACAAGCTTTCAAATAATCATGAGAAAATATTCTAACTTTCTCTAAAAAAGAAATGTCGCAAACCGTTTTCTGAAATTTCATTGTCTACATCATTTCCTTCTGGGTTTCAGAAATTGTCTCGTCCAGTTTCTTTTTCAGATCAGCGGGCAATCCTTCAACATCTACATTTAAAAACCCTCGAACAATTGTCGATATTGCTTCTTCTTCATCAAGCCCCCTTGCCATTAGATACTCTATTTCCCGCTGATCGATTTTACCCACAGCAGCTTCATGAGACATTTCCACACCGGGAACGTATCCGGAAAGCTCCGGAATGGCCTGCATCAACCCGTCATTCAGTATTAAACCGTGACACTCCAGGTGTGCTTTAATACCGGAAACTTTACCCACAAGTTCACCGCGGGCAATGATTGATCCTCCTGATGAAATTCCGCGCGATATTATCTCAGCGCGGGTGTCGGGAGCATTCAATACAACCCGTGACCCCACATCCAGAAAACTTCCCGGTCCTGCCACAAGAATGCTGTTAAACCGGGCAACAGCCCCCTTTCCGTTCAAATATGTGGTGGGAAACATCTGAAGTGACCCCACGGGTTTTAAGGAAATATAGTTAGAGATGATGGTTCCGCCTTCCTCAACCCGGATGACTGTTCTTGGTCGAACGTTGATTTTTTCCCCCCAGTCATGAATCATGGTAAAGGTAAGCTTGGCGCCTCTTTCTACATAAAACTCAGAAACTCCTATATGCAGGCCTGATTTTAGGTGAGGAGCGGTTGCACACCCGGTAATGATATGCAGCTCCGATCCTTGTTCAGCAACTACGACATTATGAACATTTTGTGAAAATCCTTCTTTTGCAATATATAGGCATGACTGGATCGGATCTTTCGCTTTAACCCCGGCAAGGGCGTGAATAAAGTAACCCCCGTGTGAATTTTTCTTGGCCTGCAGAATAAACTTGTCCGTATCCGGGGATATATTTTTCCACATATAATCTGAAAGCCATGCATGTTTTTCCCGGGCCTGGGATATACTCATGACTTCGACACCATCCTGACTGGTTTTGCAGTGTATCACGGATTTATCTTTTTGAATGAATGTGCCGATACGAGCATTTTCATCAATATCAATACCAACGTCTAAAAACTGCTTGGCATCTGTTGACTCAATTTGTGATAACTTTTCAACATAGGCATGATTTTTCGCATCGATGTTGTAGTTTTCAATATTTATATCCAAGACGTTATCTCGTTTGAACATCTGACGCACTCCTCATATCCGTATTCTCTGATCCACTTTAGGATCTCTCTGGCGTTTCTCGAACAGCATAAAATTCCGTTATAGAGGACCTGACCTTTGTCCGCCGTGATATAATCAAGTATATGTCCGGTGTGGGTAATAACAAGGGCGGATTTTGCATGATCACCGATTATCTTTTGATGAGGTTTGCTCTGGGGACATTTGATTTGCCTGCCCAAAAGCGAATTGATGGTATCGCCGATAACAACAATGCTTTCCAGGTCAACTCCTGATTCGGGTTCATCGAGAAGAACAAGATCCGGCTGTTGCGCCATAAGCTGAAGCAGTTCGGAACGTTTTATCTCTCCCCCTGAAAAGTTCAGGTTAACATCTCTGTCAAGAAGATCGGCAAAATTAAGCTCTTTTGCCAGTTCATCAACATCTACCGAACGATTTATATCACAGATTTGAACAAGAGATCTAGTGGTTAAACCGTTAATGATCGGAGGTCTCTGAAACGAAACGCCGATCCCGAGCAAAGCACGCTCATTTATTGGCATTCCAGTAATGTCTTCACCTTTAAAAATAATTTTTCCATGGGTCACGTCATATCCGGAAAATCCCATAATGGTCATCATCAAGCTGGTTTTGCCGGACCCATTGGGTCCGAAAAGTATGTGGGTTTGCCCTTTGGGTATTTCCATGTTCACGTTATTTAATATGGTCTTTCCACCGACCTCGACTTTGAGTTCTTCTATCTGAAGCATATGCCATACCTTAATAAAAACCGGACTTTTTGAGAATTTACATATGAAAACATTATGTAACCATTCACGGTTACAAGTTTATATACGGTCCGAGCAGCCAATAAGCCGAATTCTGTGTCCAATGCGGGTTGCCCCGGACTGGATAACGGTCATTCATCTATGGATGCCGGTTGCCGGGCATCTCTTGCAACCTACCCGGGAGCTTGAACGGGCCGCTCTCAAACGCCCCCCTATTTGGTCTTGCACCGGGTGGGGTTTACAAAGCTTCCCCGGTCACCCAGGGAACTGGTGCGCTCTTACCGCACCTTTTCACCCTTACCCCGCTTAAACGCGGGGCGGTATACTTTCTGTTGCACTTTCCTTCACGTCGCCGTGACTCCACGTTATGGAGCACCCTGCCCTATGGTGTTCGGACTTTCCTCTGGATTTTTTAATGATCCAGCGACCGTCTGGGCTGCTCGAACCGTATTTACATGTCATCTGTACAACCGTTAACAAAACTTTTGAAATCACAAATTCAGACCTCGTCA
>CAZKDT010000259.1:0-4757 GCA_964551515.1 uncultured Desulfobacteraceae bacterium
GCCTAAACTTCTGACTTTTTGCAATAGTTCATATTCAATTTGGCAACGCGGTTTTCCACATTTGAGATACCTTTGTTTTATCAAATATCGAATTACCCCTCCTCGTCTGTAATGTTTAATAACTACAGATCCTATGCCTTCAAGCCGGGCAACCGTAATTGAAGTTCTTCCACCGAGGGTTGAATTAATACTATATTTTGGTAAATTAAAGAATCTAATGAGTTGTTTCAGTTGTTGGTTGGTTAGATTTAATGGCGATCCAAAATGGTATGAATCGAATGTTTTAGTTTGTGTTGTGCTCATTGAATACCAAGCCTTTTTTCAGCACCATTGAGCATTTTTCAAGGTCTCCCATTGGCACAACTATTTTTCTATACATTAGTGAGAACATGGAACGTATATGCATCTGGATAAGGCAATGTCTCATCCAGATGAGTTGCAACTCCCAAAATTGTTCATTGGAATGAGCAAAAGCAGCCGTTTTCAATGCACTAAATTTGAATACAAATATTTTTCGTTGTTATTCCATAACTATAGAGAAATGAGTATAGTGTGTCAAGAAGGTAATAGCGCTTTGATTCCTCCCGGAAAGAGACTAGGGAATATGGACATTACGAAAATGCATTCCGTACTCAAAAAACATGCTCAAACGGGATATCGTGTTTAGCCAGGGCCATGCTTCGACGATGGCAACCCTTCAAAACGGTCATCAAGATCTGCATCTTACCGTAGAGATAAAATTTTTTTGTTAACTCTGTTCTTCACCACTTGCATCAGAAAGACGTACTGAAACTGTAAGACGATTAAAATTTTTTTTTAATTGAATCTACTTGCATTTTTATTGTCGTACGGTATTGTTAATAAAAATTATTAATAGAATTCCTTTATACTCATTATTTATTACGCAGTGGATTTTTTTATGTTACAGAGGCAACTTTTCATTATACCATTATTCGAATTGCGAAGCCTATTGGAGCTGAGTTTCGTTAACTTTAAGTGCAATACTTAGACATTTCTGAAAAAAAATATGAATAAATTAAAAACCTTAGGTTTGTTAGTGTGTATTATTATAGCCGTTATTATGGCAAGACCAACTGCTTTGTCATTAATCATCGGCAGCATCATCGTTTTTTTTGGAGAGGCAATCAGGATTTGGGCCACAGGACATCTTGTCAGAAACCAGGAAGTAACCACTTCCGGACCGTATGCTTACCTCAGAGATCCGTTATACCTTGGCAGGCTTTTTCTGGTAATCGGATTTTGCATCATGGCATGGGGATACAGTCTTTTGCTCTTGCCACTCGGGTTGGTGGTTTTTGTATTAACATATATGCCGCGAAAAAAACGCAAGGAAATGATACGGCTTGAACACAAATTCGGTGAGGAATACAAGGCATATGCATCCTATTGTAGAAGCCTGTTGCCAAGGCTCAAACCTTACCATCGGTCGAGCCAAAGGCCATGGATGTTCAAGCTTTTCTGGAAAGAAAACCGGGAGCAGTATTTCATTTTAATGGTTGTTTCAATTTTTATTGCAATCATTTTCAGGTATTAGAAAAAGGACTTGAAAGTGTATGTCATTAAAATTACATTATAAAAAATATGAAATCCGTGAGGATGATAACACAGGTAACGCTTTATTTTCTAGATCGCGTAACATAACCAAAGCAACGATACGTCTTGAACAGCTGGATGGCAAGACGGTTGTGATTAAGGATTATAGCAACCGAAATTTCTTGATCAGGATTTATGGAAATTTTACGTTGCGCAGAGAGGAAAGGGCTTATTCAGTACTTTCTGGGATTAAGGGTATACCTCATTGTTATGGACTAAATGGCAAAAATACTTTGGTGTTTGAATGTATTCCTGGCCGTCCCTTGAGTCAAATCAACCGTAAAAAGGCAAAATTGCCCATAGCTGTTTTTGATGAACTCGACCGGATTATTTCTGCAATGCATAGCCGCGGGGTTGCAAACAGTGATCTGCATGGTTCAAACATACTCGTGACGGAAACGGGCGATGTTTTTATAGTTGATTTTGCTTCAGCTGTTTTTGCTAAAAACCTTTCTGATCCCGGCTATCTGGCGAGCTTTTTTATGAAACTTGACCATTATGCCGCCGCAAGAATTCGGGCCAGATATTTAGGACAACCAAAACCAAAACCGGTTGGGAGCTTTGGCTTTGCATATAACATGGGCAGATTGTTCAAAACCTTTCTCAAACGGGTAAAATAACCGGTCTTCCTAAGTTATGGATGGACAATAGTTAGTACCTTTGGACTTTTTGGGTGTTGAATAAAGTGTTCGGTGGTTCATACCGTCAGCATGAAAATGAATTAGGAGAAACCAACCGAGACTCTTCTTTTATACTCAGAATGAGCTTTGTTCTCTAATGTTGCTATTTGTCTAAGGGTTCGCGAAGAAATAACTTTACATTTTCAGGAGTCGAGGCGCCCGCATGGCAAGGCGCGAGGAGGGCGAATAGCAAGCTATTTAACCGACGAGCAACGCAGCCAGGCGGGATGGATCGGCGCATCAAAATGTGAAGTTATTTTTGAGCGAGCCCTAAGTGGTGAATTAGTGTACAAGATTAACCCTCTGGTTTAAAGGGATGGAAGATTAGAGTTGATTCTTTAATGGAGCGATTGCTTCATGGGCCACACCTTGATTCCAAAGCCTTAACCAGCATTTTTGTGAAATCCGAGCGCTTGCTGTAGCGTTTCTTTCTCCGCGTAAGCCGGTGAAACATCGCTGTCCAGCCCACCGTCGGCACAGTTCCATAACGAAGAAGTTCACAGGCCGTTTGGCGGAAATGGGAAAGGTTTGGATATACATATAGAAGTGTGTCGAGTAAGGGGTAAAAAACATCACCACTCGTTTTTGCCATGGACCTGAGAATTCCTACGATCTCACGCCGGACGAGCCGCTCCAAATCCTTTTCACGAGTAAACACGATTTCAAAGTCAAAGTGCACCAGACGGTCCTGTGAAACGAACACGTGAGACAGAGTGGGGTGCTCCTGAAGCAAGCGAGGCTCGCCGAGTTCAAGAGCACGGGCATGCCGTTTTCCCCAAATTTGGGCATACCTGGTAATGACTTCCTTTTTAAGCATAAGAGATTTTTGATCGTCTTGCAGCACCTCTGCTACTGTGGGGCCTGGGATATACTCCATGGCAATGCAGTTGGAGATATCTTGAGGAAGCTTGAGTAGGTGATAAATCTCGGGCACGTCGAAACCTTCTTGCTTCCAGAGCGACAGCACGTCAAGTTCTGTGTCGTGTCGTGCCTTTACTGTGATCGAGGACTTTTCCCCAAGGAGAAAGGAGCCGAACTGTCGAAACAACACTCTCGGGAGCTTCCGCTTCAGACCATAGCATTTCAGGATCACAAATTTTTCGTTGTGCACTACTTTAATCACTCGCTGTCGGCCGTCACCTCGGCGACTGATGTCCAGGACCTGGGCTTCCCTGAGATCGATCGGTTTTATGGTGTTCTCCATATCCTTTACCAATTCATGAGTGCATCAGCAGGTGAAGTTTTCGCGCAGTATTATACTTGGAGAAGGGCTTTCCCGCCCTTGGCTTGATTTTACGGTCCAGCATACGCGCTGCTCGGAGCAAGGGGTTTGGATTTCGAAAAGCGACGGTGTAAGTGTGATCGAGCAGATCTTGGTCCGGATACTGATCCACCGTGACTTTCATAAAGCTGTCCCAATGTGCCTTCCCCACGGTCTTGCCCAAGGATTTTAAGTAGGCCAATATCTCTTGGGCCACTAAATCTTTCACTTTCCGCCGGGATCGGTAGCACATCTCGAAATCAAAAAATAAGAACTGGCCGTCTTCCATGATCATGACGTGTTTAAGATCTCCGTTTTCATGGATCAGCCTGGGCTCACTTCGATCGAGGGCGAGTCGGTGGCGATGGTGCCATACGGGAAGAAACCGCTTCCACATGTCGAGGTGTTCGTCAAGCAGAACCTTCGGGTCCGCAAAATAGTGAACGAATCTGGGCCGATCAACATATTCGAATAGGCGCCAACCCCTACGGGGCAAGCATCCTTCCACTATCACGTTGTCATAAGTGTCGAATACCCGAAAGCCCGCCTTGCGCCAGAGATTCAGGCACTCGTATTCTGTTTGCCAGCGGGCCAGGGGCATGAATGAGGTCTGGTTGCTTACCAGTACGTTGCTCAGGGTCTTGGTTATGTATTTAAAATGACTCCGGTCTCCGTAATAGACCTTGAGCACTGCGAAACCATCTCGGAAGGGGACTTTGTACAGGTAGTTTCCGTTCTTCAAAAGAAGGTAGGGACTCAGGTCGTTGAAGCGAATTACCTCTTTTTGGTTGGAAGCCATTGAATCTCTCCATTCTTAATTAAAGGTCCGGTCAAGCCAACTATTTAATAAGCGAGAAAGCTGTGACAATAACAATTCATTGATGGAAAATCGCTTTTTGAAATTATATGAATCGAAAAAAATTAAATTGTGTTCCAATCTTAACTTTGCCACAGTATATATAACTCTACGGGAGCGGTAACATAGTGGAGGTAAGCCTTTTTGTCAACCAAAATCCACCGCCTAACTTTTAATCGACCAATGTTATGCTCCTATTTTTTTTGAAAAAAATCAGTTAGATCAGGGGTCATTATTTTTATCGATATGTTTAAAACAATACAGAAAGCAGGTTTTAGGCAGAATAGAATAAGTACAGACCTCGTCATTCAGCTTGAAAAAATAATCGTGACTCCTTAATTTTTGG
>CAZKDT010000260.1:0-4738 GCA_964551515.1 uncultured Desulfobacteraceae bacterium
GTTGAATGATTGCGAAATGCAGCACAACGCAGAAGTTGGACTTTTTACGAGACCGCCAATTTTTATTGACAAAACTAAGTAATTAAATCAGTGTTGTTAAAAAACACTTGGGGGAGTTTTTATGAAAAATCAGATGGCTTTTGCTTTAGCGCTTATTTTTCTGCTGTTTATTCCTTACGTTGGATACTGTAATGAAAACAGAGACCAAGACGTTGTTGAGCAGAAAACAAAAGGAATTATCAACTGGAGCAAGGGAGTAATTCAAGCAAAAGGGAGCGGGATTCTTCCTAATAAACTTCCTAACAGTGTCAATGCTCGTGCAACTGCGTTAAAAAATGCAACGCTGGATGCCTGCCGAAAAATCCTTGAAGTTGCGAAAGAGGTCAGGATCGACGGCACTACAGTTGTCGGAGATTATTCGGGCAAAGATGATGTAATTATGTCTAAAATAGCGAGTATGGTTAAAAATGCCGAAATTGTAAAAAAAGAGTATTTTTCAGACGGAACAGTAAAAGTTATAATGGAGATGAACTTGAGAGGTGGATTTGCTCAGCTTGTTCTTCCAAAAGAAATCAGTCCGTTGGAATCGATCAGGACCATGACACCTGTTAAAGATTCATTCTCTGTTTTTACCGGATTGGTTGTTGATACCAGGGGCCTCGGAGTAATTCCTGTTATGTCACCAAAAATCCTTGACGAGAATGCGCGTGAAGTCTACGGACCAGCCTTTGTCAGCCGTGAATATGCCGTGCAGCAAGGCATGAGCGGGTATTCAAAGGATCTTGCAGAAGCTCAGAGTAATCAGAGGGTTGCAGATAATCCTTTGACGGTAAAAGGTTTGAGGACAAAAGGGTGCGAACATTCCGATATTGTAATCAGCAATGCAGATGCTTCCAAGCTTCGAAGTGCTTCTGAGAATCTTTCCTTTATGAAAAAATGCCGGGTCATAATTGTGATTGAGTAAAAGGCCGACCAAAAAGAGTCGGCTTTTATTTATGACTCAATCGACAATCTCCAATCATTAATCTGCTAAGTTCCCATATCCCACGACGCCAAGTATTTTTTCTGTTCAGCCGTAAGTTCGTCAATTTTAACGTTCATGGAAGCCAGCTTTTCTTTGGCGATGGCCATGTCTATTTCCTCGGGGACCGGATAAACATCTTTTTTAAGTCTGTTTTTACTTTTTACCATATATTCGATACTCAACGCCTGATTTGCGAAACTCATATCCATAACACTTGAAGGATGTCCCTCGGCGGCGGCAAGATTTATCAGTCTCCCCTCACCAAGAACATTGATCCGCTTACCCTTTTCCAGTACATATTCTTCAACAAAGGGCCTTACTTTCCTACGGGATTTTGCTATAGCTTCAAGCCCTTTTAGATCAAGTTCAACATTGAAATGACCAGAATTGGCGATAATAGCGCCATCTTTCATGACCTCAAAATGTTCTTTGCGTATTACATTGATATTCCCTGTAACCGTACAGAAAAAATGTCCGATCTTTGCAGCCTGCTGAATCGGCATTACTGTGAAGCCGTCCATGACTGCTTCCAGAGCGGCGGTTGGATCAACCTCGGTTATAATAACGTTACTTCCCATTCCGCGGGCCCTCATGGCAAGACCCTTGCCGCACCATCCGTAACCGCAGATCACAAAACTTGACCCTGCGATTAGGCGGTTTGTGGCCCGAATAATACCGTCCATGGTACTTTGGCCGGTGCCATAACGGTTGTCAAAAAAATGTTTGGTCTGAGCGTCATTTACAGCTATAATCGGGTATTGCAGGACTCCGTCTACCGCCATACTTCTGAGTCGAATGATTCCGGTGGTGGTTTCCTCGGTACCGCCTTTAACTCCTTCAATGAGTTCCTGGCGCTCGGAATGAATTGTGGAAACCAAATCGGCACCGTCATCCATGGTGTAATGAGGTTTGATGTCTATGGCTGAATGTATATGCTTGTAATATGTTTTGTTGTCTTCACCTTTGATGGCAAAAACAGATATTTCGTCATGTTTTACAAGGGAAGCTGCCACATCATCCTGTGTGCTCAGCGGGTTGGAAGCGCAAAGAGCAAGTCTGGCGCCGGCGGCTTTTAATGCCTGCATCAAAGAAGCGGTCTCGGTGGTGACATGAAGACAGGCTGCGATGCGGTTGCCTTTTAGGGGCTTTTCCTTTGCAAACCTTTTCTTTATATTGTTTAGGACCGGCATGCTCTGATTGGCCCATTCGACCCGCAGCTGACCTTCCCTGGCCAATTTGATATCTTTAACATCATATTCCATGAATTATTCATCTCCTTCAGACTTCGTTAATCTGTTAAATGGTTGAGGGGTTACCTTTTTTAAAATTTGTCCATTTCCGTCTTTCTTATTCTTTAATCATCAATCTTAAATCGACAATCTTCAATCCTTACAGCCCTGCCTTTTCCCTGATAACATCCACCATATTGGTTTTTTCCCATGTAAATTCAGGTTCATTCCGGCCAAAGTGCCCATAAGCTGAAGTTTTATGATAGATGGGCCGCAGCAGGTCCAGATATTCAATGATTGCTGCGGGTCTTAAGTCAAAAACTTCTCTGATAATTTCTTTTACCCGATGTTTGGGGATTACACCAGTCCCCATAAGATCTACCATCACGGAAACAGGTTCTGCCACACCAATGGCATAGGCGATTTGTAATTCACATTTTTTTGCAAGGCCGGCGGCAACAATATTTTTTGCGATATGTCTGCCCATGTATGAAGCGCTTCGATCGACCTTGGAAGGATCTTTCCCTGAAAAACATCCGCCGCCATGACTCCCCTGGCCTCCGTAGGTATCAACAATGATCTTTCGTCCCGTAACGCCGCAGTCTCCCATGGGGCCACCAATCACAAACTTGCCGGTGGCATTTATAAAGTATCGGGTGTCACCGTCCGTGAGCTCCCTGGGAATTACCTTTTTTATAACTTCTTCTACGATGGCTTCTTTCAACTCATCATGAGTAATATCCGGTTTATGCTGGGCGGCAATAACAACGGTATCAACCCGTTTCGGAGTACCGTTTTCATATTCGATGGTCACCTGGGATTTGCCGTCAGGCCTTAAGAAATCAAGGGCTCCGTTTTTTCGAACCGTGGCAAGACGCTGGCATAATTTATGGGCATACAAAATCGACATGGGCATCAATTCAGGCGTTTCATTCGTGGCAAACCCAAACATAAGCCCCTGATCTCCGGCGCCCTGGTCTTTGAAAAGTCCTTGACCGATGTTCACCCCCTGAGCAATATCCGGAGATTGGTGATCAATACTTGTAATAACCGAACAGGTCTGCCAGTCAAACCCCATCTGGGATGAATGGTATCCGATTTCTCGAATTTTATTTCTAACAATCTCAGGCAGATCCACATAACAACTGGTTGTAATTTCACCGGCAATAAAAGCAAGGCCGGTGGTTACAAGCGTCTCGCAGGCAACCCTGCAGGTTTTATCTTGTTCGATAATTGCGTCGAGAATGGAATCCGATATCGCATCTGCAACCTTGTCCGGATGACCTTCGGTTACCGATTCAGATGTAAAAAAGAATTGTTCGTTACTCATAAAGTATCTCCTTGGTTATAAATTTTATGCTTTTTATAGCAAAAAACTTTATTATAAGCTACTGAACCTGTAAGTTCTCAATAAATTATGGATTCGGCTCAATATCACCATTTGATACACCAGAACTTATTGAGAAGTTACCTGAATCTTTGATAACAGTTCCGGTTCCATAGGATTCAGCAGCATGTTGTCAATCAGTCGGGCTTTCCCAACTCGGACAGCCAGAACCATCTGCACCGGTCTATCGATGACCTGAATATCAACAAGTGTTTCAGTATCGCAGATGGCAATATAATCTATATCGGTTTCAGGATATGATTGTATCAGCTCTTTTGCCTCGTCTATAATAGTTGCTGCGTCTTGCACACCACTTTTAATAAGCTCCTTTGCTTTCTGCAACGATTTGTATAGGGAAAGAGCACTAATCCGATGTTCGGGAGTAAGATAATTATTACGCGAACTCATGGCAAGACCGTCCGGTTCCCTCACTGTGGGGGCACCGATTATTTCTATACCAAAATCGAGATCACGAACCATCTGACGAATAACAACCAGTTGCTGATAGTCTTTCCGGCCGAAAACGGCGACATGCGGCTTAACCGTATTGAATAACTTGGCAACAACCGTTGCAACACCTCTAAAGTGTATCGGTCTGGAAACGCCGCAGAGGTAATTCGGTAGTTTTTCCAGCGTTACATAGGTTTGAAATCTTTTGCCGTAAATTTCCTTTGCATCAGGGGTAAACACTGCATCTACCCCTTCTTTTTGTAACAGTTCCAAATCTCTTTCAAGATTCCTGGGATAAGATTCCAGATCTTCTTCAGGACCAAATTGGGTAGGATTGACAAAAATACTTACTACCATGTCGTCTCCATGTCTGCGGCCTTCTTTAATCAAAGAGAGATGACCGTCATGGAGAAATCCCATGGTAGGGACCAAAACAATGGTTTTATACTGGCGACGCATCCGATCGGAACGTACCTGCATCATTTTTGTTGTCGTAATAATTTCGATGGCACATACCTCTAGAAATTCATTGAAGTGAATTGAGAAAAATTATAAAAATAATCAGTAATAATAAAATGTCAACCTGTACACTCCAGATCTCGTAACATGATTGAAAAACAGGTCTTTTTTTTGGACATTATCGGGCGT
>CAZKDT010000261.1:0-4733 GCA_964551515.1 uncultured Desulfobacteraceae bacterium
TGGACCATTACGTTCCTGAGACCGTCTTTTCCGAATCCTTCGTTGGAATAGATAAATCCTATGTTTTTGATGCCATGTTTGCTCATATACTGGCAGATTTTACCCATTGCATCTGCAGCCTTATACGGAGATTTAAACGTCCATTTGGGCATCGAATTTGGATCCTTTTTATCCAGAGGAGCCTTCAAGATAACATCTCCTCCTGAATGCATGAAGGTCGGAATCTTTTCCTTTTCAATGAATCCTCTCATGGCCATAGCGGTTCCGGTAAGTGTCGGTCCGATTATCGCCACCACGTCTTGAGATTCCAAAACTTTTTTCAAGGCCATGACCGCTTTGGTGGGGTTACTCTCGGTATCTCCCATCACCATTTCCAGCATGCGGCCATTGATGCCTCCTTTTTGATTTACCTCATCTATGGCGAGTATTACGGCATCCCGCTGGGATGTTCCAATATGAGCGGCGCGGCCGGTTAGAGCAAAAATACCCGCAATTTTAATAGACTCAGCACTATAGCAAAATGGTGCTCCCATCAGAAAACTGACAGTCAGGACCACTACCACAACCATAAAACATTTTCTTTTCATTTTTTCCTCCTAATGCATTTGGGTATATACTTTTCCGGTCAGGTTATATAAAATTTTTCACCCCCTTTCTTGTTTGGCTTCTGCGAAACAGCTAATATCCAATTTTCAAGTGTTTTTTTGTTGGTCATTGAACATTAAACATTGGATATTGGACATTTCAACATTGATAAGATTCTGTCGATGTTGCTTTAATAAGCGCCTAAAAATCCTGTCCAAGATAAGCTCTTTTTACTTCTCCATCCTCAAGGAGATCAAATGCTTTCCCTTGAAGTTGAATTTTTCCGGTTTTTAGTACATAAGCTCGATCAGATATCCTGAGAGCTGCTCTAGCATTCTGTTCTACCAGAAGAATGGTGGTCCCCTCCTTTCTAAGTCTTTCAATAACAGAGATAATTTCTTGAACCACCAGCGGTGCAAGACCCAGCGACGGCTCATCCAGGAGCAAAAGGACCGGTTTCCCCATCAACCCCCTGCCGATGGCTAACATCTGCTGTTCTCCACCGCTAAGGGTTTCCGCTCGTTGATTCAGCCGTTTTTCAAGAACCGGGAAAAGCTGTAATATGTATTTAAAATCTTCCGATATTTTTTTCTTGTTCTGCTTTCCTTTCCTTCGATAGGCCCCGAGTTCGAGATTTTCCCGGACCGTTAACGGCCCAAAAAGATGCCTTCCTTCCGGAACTTGGATAATGCCCAGCTTAACGATCCTTTCGGGAGAAAAAGATACGATATTTTCTCCTTTAAAAACTATTTTTCCTTGGGATGGCCTGATGATACCGGAAATAAGGTTTAAAAGAGTTGTCTTGCCGGCACCGTTTCCACCGATCAAAGCCAAAATTTCTCCCTCCTCCAGGGCAAGAGAAATATCATAAAGTGCTTGAACACCTCCATAGTGGGAACTTATGCCGTCTATCTTAAGCACAATCGGTTAAAACTCCTTTCCTATATATGCCTCAATGACTTTAGGATTATTTTGTATGTCTTTAGAACTCCCTTCTGCAATTTTATCCCCGTAATTGAGCACCGTAATAATATCTGAGATGTTCATTATCAGGTTCATATCATGTTCCACCAGAATAACGGTTGTCCCTTTTTCCCTGATTTTGAGAATTGTGCGGGACATCTCTTTAGTCTCTTGTAAATTAAGGCCGGCCACCGGCTCATCCAGGAAAAGAAGTCTGGGTTCCATAGCCAGTGCGCGGGCGATTTCCACCCGTTTTTGATCTCCATAGGGAAGACCGGCCACACGCAGATCCGCCTTTGAATCAAGGTCTAAAAATTCCAACATGGCATCGGTTTTTTGCCGTATAATTTTCTCTTCTTTCCGCACTATGGGGGTATACAGAAGGCACCTTAAAAATCCGGAATGACTTTTGGTATGAAGTCCTACCATGATATTTTCTCGAACCGTCATATTCTTAAAGACTTGTATATTCTGGAAAGTTCTGCCGATCCCCATATGGGCCAACTGATAAGGGCTTTTTCTAATCAGGTTTTGGCCCTCAAAAAAGATATGGCCGGACCTGGGAGGATATATTCCTGTAATCAGATTAATCGCTGTGGTTTTTCCTGCTCCATTTGGACCAATAATGGAGAAGATCAAGCCTTTTTCAACTTTTAAGGACAGACAATTTATAGCCTGCAACCCCCCAAAACTTTTAGATATATCCTTTAGCTCAAGGATATAATTGCAACTGCCCACAATAAAAAGCACTCCAAATTTAGTTCGCTTCGCTCACAATTGAAATAATGGAGTATTGATTATGAGAAATCTAAGTCCCATTTGTACTGTTATTCCTGTGATCAAATACCCTCTGGCTCTTTCGCTGTGTACGAGGCAGGTTTCCATGGTCCAAAATCTTAACCCGGCACCTCACCAGTATTTTACGCCGGATTTCCGTTTCCAGTCGTTCGGCTAAATGCATGTCGTTAACGTTGTCTGTATTTGCTGCCCGTTCAACCTTGATCAGCATCATATCCCGTCCGCTTTCCCGTTGTTTGAGATGAATTTGAAATTCACTGCCAATCCCGTTCACCTTGCTCAGCACATGGTCGATTTGGCTCGGGTAGATATTTACCGCCCGATATATAAACATATCATCCGTACGGCCGAGGATCCGATCATGCATGGGTAACGGCACGCCGCAGGAACATTTCTGATTAAAAAGGCGTGTAACGTCATGGGTACGGTAGCGAATCAAGGGGCTTCCTTCTTTGCTCAAAGTGGTGACAACCAGCTCTCCCTGTTGGCCGCAAGGAACCGGTTTTAGTGTTTCCGGGTCGAGAATCTCAAAAATAAAATGGTCGGCCCAGTAATGGATTCCATTGTGGTGCATGCAGTCGAGGCCCGTACCCGGACCATAAAGTTCGGTGAGCCCGTAAATATCAAAAATATGCTCAACCCCCATAAGTTCCTTGATGCGTGCTCGCATTGACGCACTGTGGCGCTCCGCTCCGAGGATAATCTTTTTAACTTTGATTTTAGCTAAAAGATTACGTTTATGAATCTCCTCTGCCATGAGCAGGGCCATGGATGCCGTGGAACAGAAAACAGTGGTTTGCATATCTACTATCATTTCACAATGCATTTCCGCGTTGGCAGGCCCTAAGGGCACTGCCATGGCTCCGAACCGTTCACAGCCCGCCTGAAACCCCACCCCCGCAGTCCATAAGCCATAGCCCACGGCAATCTGCACACGATCTTCCAGGGTTAAGCCCGCAAGCTCATAGCATCTGGCAAACATATCGGCCCATACATCAATATCTCTTTGCGTGTAGCAGAGCACTTTGCGCTTCCCCGTGGTTCCTGAAGACGCATGAATCCGGACAATATCTTCGAAAGGTGCCGCCCTCAACGGAAAAGGGTATTCTTGCTGTAAATCGTCTTTATCGGTAAAAGGAAGATGTTCGATATCTTTAAGCGACCGGATATCTTCGGGTCGTATACCCGCATTGTCCAATTTCTTTTTATAGAAGGGCGAATTATTGTAAGCGTGGCCGACCGTCCATTTCAGACCTTCACGCTGAATTTTTCTTAATTCGTCATCGTTCAAATCATAAGGAATAAAATTCATACTAACCGCCTCCCGTTAGTAAAAAAACCGGCGTTCTGAGAAGAAGCACCGGTTTTTAAATCAAAAGAGCTATGAGCTACTTCTGTCTCGATTCGCGAAGCTTCTCACAGCTATAAAAATTTTTATTTTTACTTAAAATGGTGAGTAAGCTTCATTAACTTCGCCACCACCAAAACATTAGTTTCATTATGGCCTTTATGGTGAGACCTTTCGATACAGCCTCACAATCCTTGATTATGATTTTATGTGTTTGCCCTCGGTTAATTAACTATTTAAAACTTAAACAGCTTTTTCCTCTGTTTGCAGCAAGCTTTTTCCATTTACCTGAGTTGAAACTTTTTGTCAAGTAACTATAAGCAGTAAATCCGCAATTTCTAATAATAATACGAAATCCATAAGATATGGAAAAAAAGACCCGGACAGCCATTTTTCTATTGAAATTTTTAATTAGAAATATAATATAGGGCAAATTTTTTTTGCTTTATTATGAGGAGGAAAAGGATGCATAGAATACGAATCGGTATATTGTGTTTGATTATGACTTTTGTTTTAGGGATATCCCTTGAAGTTGCCGGCCAGAATTCAGAATATAATTATCAAAATCAAGAGGATATGCGCGTGCCCATGGGGGTTATCATACTTCAACCGGATGCGTCTGTTGAACAGAAGAAGTCTCCTGTTGAATTCAATCATTCCAAGCATTTTATTTATGATTGCCGAACCTGTCATCACAAATGGGAAGGGAATGCCAAAATTACCAATTGTACAACTTCAAATTGCCATGATCTGCTCAACTCACCGGAAAAGCCTACAAAATATTTGGCTTATACGGATACGGGAATAAAGTATTACAAATATGCCTTTCATCAAAGCTGTATTGGGTGCCATAAAGAAATAAAAATCAAGAGAAAAAAAATGGAAATGTCGTTTACGACGCGTGAAGCGAAGCTGCCTAAAACCGGCCCCACCGCTTGCATCGAGTGCCATCCCAAAGAATAATCTTGAAGTTTCGTAAAAAGCCCAACTTCTGCGTTGTGCTGCATTTCGCAATCATTCAACGTACGAAAAGTACGCT
>CAZKDT010000262.1:0-4727 GCA_964551515.1 uncultured Desulfobacteraceae bacterium
TTGTCTTTTTTTTGCTTCCGCTTCTCCTTTAGTGTGTGCTTACTTTTTTTCTGTTCCTTGCGTTTACCCTTATCTTTTTTCCCCTTGTCGCCTATTTTGGCCTCTTTTCGTTTTAAAAAATTGTTTTATCCAATAAATATCCATTCATGAAATTAAGGTGAGAAAACCTGAATTGCCCTTTCAATTTGTTTGCAAAAACCGATATTTTTTTTGTACGCCTTGATCTTGAATAAAAATCCTCATTTGTGGATGGAAACTAGTTCACATATCATATTCCTTGATTGGTTTATATGAATCATATAAAATATATTTGAAACGATCAATAAAGAATTTTGTTGATTTTTAAAATAAGTTATGGAGGGTTAAAGCATGGCATTGGATGCTACCAAATTAAGCGATCTTTTCTCCATCTTAAAACAACCCTCAATCCCTCTTGTGCTATACTTTTCCCTAATGTCTGTTTGAAAAATTACGTTTTTGCAATTTTAAAGCCCGATTTTTGCCGAAACATAAAAATACATTTTTGCAATTTTAAGATCCAAATTACGACAAAAATGTAATTCACCAATCTTTCCTCGACATCCATATCAACAGTTAACTATCTGTATAAACATATAATAACGAATTGTTCGATATGGTGGTATAATTGTTGCTGTTATTCATCTTAAAAACGTTGTCACAAATATTGTAATTTTATTCTTATTACATTGTTCTTTAATCGGCGCTTTAATAATTTTAGTTGTATGTGTTTTTAAAATGCACAAAAAAAATCTTGAGACCGAATTCAAAGACCTGTTCCGTTGAAATATAATGAATCTGCAAAAAGCAAACATAAAAGATATTCATGAGTCTGTCTTAGAGAGATTGCTGGAAAAGACCGGGCCCCTGATTTCCGGCTTTTTGGAAGAAACGGAGCCGGATTTTTTAAAAAAACATGCACGAATTCTCGACGATTATTTTCGCCAGTGCTTTGAAAACAGCATGGTCGGCCCCAGGATGGCTGCTGATAAGAATCTTTACGCCATTATTGCTCTGGGAGGCTATGGCAGGGAAGAGCAATGTATCCATTCTGACGTAGATCTGCTTTTTCTTTTTGAGAAAAGTGTTCCCAAAGATGCCGAAGATCTTGTTCGCGAGATTATCTATCCGTTATGGGACATGGGTCTTGATGTGGGTTATGCCACCCGAGCGATTAAGGAATGCGTTAATCTTGCTCTAGAGGAGGTTGAAGTCTTAACATCCATTTTGGATGCTCGTTTCATATGCGGCATGTCACCTCTATATTCAACCCTTATGGAAAAGCTTGGTCACAGAATCACGCCCAGACGATCGAACAAAATAATCGCCAGCCTCATAGAAAATAATCGCCAAAGACACATGTATTTCGGAGATTCTGTCTATCTGTTTGAACCCAACCTCAAAGAAGGGCAGGGCGGGCTGAGAGATTATCACACCATGCTCTGGATTGCCCGTATCAAATCGAATCTCAGGCAGTTTAGAGATTTTGAGTATCACGGCTATCTGTCTCACGACGAGTTTGAATCCTTAAGGGAAGCGTTACAGTTCATTTGGAATATCAGAAACCGTCTGCATCACATAACCGGTAGAAAATGTGATCAGCTATATTTCGAATACCAGGCGCCTTTAGCTACCGCCCTGAAATTTAAAAAGGAAAACGGACAACAACCCGTAGAAAGATTCTTAAGCGAACTCCATGGACATATGGAATTCTTAAAACAGCAGCATCTGATATTTCTTTATGAGCTTGGGTATGCATCAAACTCAAAACGTAAAAGAAAGACAAAAAAATATACTACGGTTAAGGGCTTGGAAGTATCCAAAGAGGGAATGCTTAATTTTGTTTCCTCTGAGGTAATCTTAAAATCCCCGGGTCTTTTGATGAAAATATTTGAAGAAAGCGCGCGTTTAAAGATCCCGTTGAGTATTGAGGCAAAAAGGTTGGCCAGGGAATTTAGATATCTTATTGATGATGATTATTTATTTGCGTTAAAAAATATTCAATCGTTTCACTATATCTTAACTGCGCCGACCCCAACATTCAACGTGCTGAATGAAATGTTAAATGCCGGTCTGTTAACACAGTATCTCCCTGAATTTAAAGACATTGAAAATCGGATTCAATATGACGAGTATCATCTTTATCCGGTGGACCGGCATTCTCTGCGGACGGTTCAAATTATAAAATCATTCGGCACCAAAGAAGGCGCGTCTAAAGTCCCGCTATGCGGTGACCTTTACAAAGAACTCAATAATCGGAGACCATTGTTATGGGCAGCCCTGTTGCATGATATCGGCAAAGGCGTCCCGGGTGAGAGCCATTCCAAAACCGGGGCAAAGATTGTTCGCAGGGCTTTGCCCAAAAGAGGCTTTAAAGACAAGGAGGTGGAAACGGTTTCCTTTCTGGTCGAGGAACATCTTATGCTGTTTAAAACTGCAACCCGAAGGGATTTGTATGATGAGGAAACGGCCATTTTTTGTGCCAGAAAAATAAAAGACGTCAGGCATCTGAAAATGCTGTACCTCTTGACAGTAGCCGATGCCATGGCCACCGGTCCTAAAGCCTGGAATGAGTGGACCGCGGCACTTTTAAAAGATCTTTTTTTTAAAGTTCTGAAGATTCTGGAACATGGAGAACTTGCAACCCGTGAGGCTGTCAAAGGTGTTGAGGAAAAGAAAAAAGAGGTTTTATCGTCCGGATTCGAGCTGCACCCAAGACAGGAATTGGAAACGTTATTTGACTTCATGTCGCCGCGATATCTCTTTTATACACCGGCTGAAAATATCCTGGAGCATATCAAACTTTACCAAAATATCGGTACGGATGATTTTATCTGGAAAGTCGTTCAGACACCCGATTCCAACACCCGCACGGTCACCATTTGCGCCAGAGACCGCCCGGGGTTAATCTCAAAGATTGCAGGAACATTTACACTAAATGGTCTCGATATTTTCAACGTTCAGGTCTTCACATGGCGGAATAATATTGCCCTTGACATTTTTGAAGTTAAACCACCTCCGGACCGGATTTATGAAACCAAAACCTGGGAACGTGCGGCAAAGCAACTGCAATCGGCTCTGGTCGGCGAATTAGACCTTACAGCAGCTTTAAGCGAAAAGATGGATGTGTATCGATCCACCAAATACCGCCCGGGGAATAGGCCGCATAAGGTTGTCCTGGACAACAACAGCTCGAGTTTTTTTACCATTGTTGAAGTCTTTACTTACGATTTTCCGGGGCTGCTTTACAGCATAACAGACGCTCTGTTTAGATGCAGACTGGATGTATGGGTAGCAAAAATCTCTACCAAAGTCGATCAGGTGGTGGATGTTTTTTATGTCAGGGATTTTGACGGGCAGAAGGTCGATTTGCCGGATCAGGTGGCGGCCGTTAAAACGGCTATAGAGGATGTTTTACCTTGAGCCGAACATAAAGAGGATTGTGTATCCATTAGCGGTAAAAAAATTTTCTTGCTTTGAAGTGGTTCCTAACCAACATCATAACCGGCGGGCTCAGGGTGGATGAGGAAAATGAGATTTTAGGATTAGACAACACCATCCATGGTGAAAGATCGTTTGAAATCGACTGATAATTGAAAGGAGAGAAATCATGAAGAAAATCGAAGCCATTGTCAAGCCGTTCAAACTGGATGATGTCAAGGAAGCACTCAATGAAATCGGCATCCAGGGCATGACCATATCGGAAGTAAAAGGGTATGGACGGCAAAAAGGGCATAAAGAGATCTATCGCGGTGCTGAATATGTCGTGGACTTTATCCCGAAGGTCAAGATCGAAATCATTGTGGAAGCTTCTCGGGCTGATGAAGTCGTCAGCAAAATCCAGGACGCCGCCAATACCGGCAAAATCGGCGATGGAAAGATTTTTGTATTTCCGGTTGAACAGGCGATTCGGGTTCGCACCGGAGAGAGAGGAAAGGACATAATATAAACAGTAAGGAGGAATAATATTATGACACCAAAAGAAGTATTGGAGTTTGCAAAAGAAAATGAGGCAAAGGTCGTTGATCTGAGATTTATGGATTTTCCGGGTGTATGGCAACACTTTACGGTCCCTTTGAGTGAGTTGGTGGAATCGAGTTTTGAAGACGGCTTTGGCTTTGACGGATCGAGTATCCGGGGATGGCAGCCCATATACGCCAGTGATATGCTCGTGGTGCCGGACGCCAGCACCGCCAAAATGGACCCTTTCTTTGAAGCGCCAACCCTGGTGCTCATCGGCAACATCGTTGATCCGATTACCCGTGAATCATATACCAGAGACCCTCGCAATATTGCAAGAAAGGCAGAAGCCTACCTCAAAAGCAGCGGGATTGGCGATACCGCCTACTTCGGACCTGAAGCCGAATTTTTCATCTTTGATGATATTCGATTTGAATCATCCAGTAACCGTGCATTTTATGAGATCGATTCGATTGAAGGGATTTGGAACAGCGGAAGAGAGGAATGCACCAACCTTGGTTACAAACCGAGACACAAAGAGGGTTATTTCCCGGTTCCGCCCATGGACAAGTTTCAGGATATTCGGACCGAAATGCTTCTCACCCTTGAAAAGCTGGGAATAGATGTTGAATGTCAGCACCATGAAGTGGCCACCGCAGGCCAGGCAGAGATCGACATGCGGTTTAAACCGCTTATCCAAATGGGCGACCAGCTGGTGTGGTTCAAGTACGTGCTCAAGAATGTGGCTT